>JABFWJ010000428.1 GCA_013362295.1 Thermoleophilia bacterium | reverse complement strand
CCTTCCGCCGCGGCGATCGCCTCCGCGAGCCACGTCGGCACGCGCGTCGGGCGCAGCGTCCCGCCGTCGACCGTCGCGTGCGCAGTCCAGCCGTCCGCGATCACGATGCCGTCGCGCTCGATCGCGTACTCGTAGCGGAAACGTGCGCCCTTCACATCCACACAGCGCGTGTGGATGACGAGCCGGTCGTCGAACCGTGCCGGCTGCAGGTAGCGCACGTGCGATTCGAGCACGAGCGCCTCGATCCCCAGGCCGCGGAGGCGCTGGTAGCCGCCGGCGTGACGCTCGAGGTACTCGACGCGCGCGACCTCGAACCACACGAGGTAGCTGGAGTTGTGCGCGATCCCCTGCGCGTCGGTCTCCGCGAAGCGCACCTTGACATCGGTTGCGAAACTGAATCCGTGCACGAGGCCGGAATGCTTGCAGAACTCATTCGCGCGAATCAGCCGTGCGTCGCGCTCACGGGCGCGGGCGTGTCGACCGAGAGCGGGATCCCCGACTTCCGAAGCGCCGGCGGGATCTGGGCGCAGTACGACCCGTACGAGGTCGCGTCGATCGAGGGCTTCCGGCGCGATCCCGAGCGCGTGTGGGAGTTCTACGGGCACCGGCTCGCCGCGCTCGCCGACGCGCGCCCGAACGCGGCTCACGCCGCGCTCGCCGAGCTCGAGTCGCGCGGGCTCGTGGAGGCGGTCGTCACGCAGAACGTCGACCGCCTGCATGCGAGCGCCGGCTCGCGCGACGTGATCGAGGTGCACGGCTCGATCGGCGGCGCGGTCTGTCTCTCGTGCGGCAACCGCGAGGAGGACGCGCGCGCTCTGCTGCCGCTGCCGCGCTGCGCGGGCTGCGGCGCGATCCTGAAGCCCGGTGTCGTGATGTTCGGCGAGCTGCTGCCCGCCGCGGCGATCGACCGGGCGACGGCGCTCGCGCAAAGCGCCGGACTGCTGCTCGTTATCGGCACGTCGCTCGAGGTGTGGCCGGTCTCCGGCCTCCCCGACGAGACGCTCGCGCACGGCGGCAGGCTCGCGATCGTGAATCGCGACCCAACACCCTACGACGAGCGAGCCGAGCTCGTGATCCACCGGGCGGCCGGGGAGGTGCTCGACGGGTGCGTGAGTTCGATGTCGTTGTCGTAGGCAGCGGCTTCGGCGGCGCGGTCGCGGCGTTGCGGCTGGCGGAGAAGGGCTATCGCGTCGCAGTGCTCGAGGAAGGGCGGCGGTTCGAGCCCGTGGACTTTCCGAAGTCGAGCTGGCGGGTGCGCGATTATCTCTGGGCGCCGCGCCTCGGCTGCCGCGGGCTCCAGCGCCTGACCCCGCTGCGGGACGTGCTCGTCCTCTCGGGCGCGGGAGTGGGCGGCGGTTCGCTCGTCTACGCGAACACCCTCTACGAGCCCCCGGCGGACGTGTGGGGAGACGCGGAGTGGGCGGCCGAGCTCGCACCGTGGTACGAGCAGGCGCGCCGGATGCTCGGAGTCACCCGCTTCCCCGGCGACACGCCCGCAGACGAGGTCATGCGCGGCGTCGCCTCGCGGCTCGGCGTGGCCGCGACGTTCGAGCACACGCCGGTCGGCGTCTGGTTCGGCGAAGACGGCGTCGACCCGTACTTCGGGGGCGCCGGGCCGCTGCGCAACGGCTGCGACCTGCGCGGCGCGTGCATGACCGGCTGCCGCCGCGGCGCGAAGAACTCGCTCGACCGCAACTACCTCTGGCTCGCCGAGCGGAGCGGGGCGAAGGTGTTTCCCGAGACGCGCGCCGAACTGCTCACGCGAGTTAGTGATGAGTCAACACTAACTTGGCGGGTCGAGACGAACCGCGGCCCGTTCCTCGCGCGCGAGGTGGTGCTCGCGGCGGGGGTGCTGGGGACGCTCCGGATCCTGCTCCGCTCCGGGCTCGGAGGATCGCGCGTCGGGGACGGCGTGCGGACGAACTCCGAAGTGATCGTCGGCGCGTCGGCGGCTCGCGTCGACGTCGACTACTCGCGGGGCGTCGCGATCACCTCCATGATCCGCGCCGACGAGCACACGCAGATCCAGCCGGTGCGCTACGGCAAGGGCTCGAACCTGATGGGGCTGCTCGGGACGATCCTCGTCGACGAGGCCGGCGCAGCGCGCTGGCTCGCCGCCGCGGTTCGCCATCCGGTTGCCTTCGCGCGCAGCCTCTGGCTGCGCCGCTGGTCGGAGCGGACGGTGATCCTGCTCGCCATGCAGGCCCGTGACAACTCGCTGCGCGTGCGGCTGAAGCGCGGCCGCCTGACGACGCTCGACTCGAACGCGCCGGGCCGCATTCCGGTCGCCAACGAGGCCGCGCGGATCGCGGCGGAGCTGATCGGCGGCCAGGCGGGGAGCTCGATCAACGAGGTCGTTCTCGGAACGCCGACGACCGCTCACATCCTCGGCGGTGCGTGCGTCGGCAGCGTCGTCGACCGCTACCACCGCGTGCTGGACGCACCGGGCCTCCACGTCCTCGACGGCTCGGCCGTCAACGCGAACCTCGGCGTCAATCCCGCGCTGACGATCGTCGCGCAGGCCGAGCGCGCGTGCTCGCTCTGGCCGAACGCCGGAGACGAGGATCCGCGCCCGCCGGTGGGCGCCCCGTACAAGCGCGTGGAGCGCGTGACGCCGAGACGGCCGGCGGTGCCGGCCGGAGCGATCGCAGCGTTAGGCGCCTAGGCTGCGGCGCGCTTGACAGGCTTCTCGTCGAGGATGCGGCGGCAGGAAGTACAGACCTGCTGCTCCATCTCGTACGGAATCCCGGACCGCTGCATGAGCACGTGGACTCGCTTGGCGACGTGCTCGTGGAGCTTGACGGGGGGCTGTGCTGTCATCTCGTCTTTCAGCGTAGGACGTTCATCGGTTGTCGTGTGCCTCGAAAGGGTGAAAGTCCTGCAATGATTCGGTTACAGATCAGACGACAGCCGGCAGAGAAAGTTGCATGTGTTCTTCGAGGCCGGACACGCCGACTCCGACGAGGCGGAGGGGCCCCGGCCGGTCGCGCAGCGCGCGGTCGAGCAACCCGCAGGCAAGCTCGCCGATCCGCTCGGCGTCGTCCGTCCCGACGGGCAGGGACGTCGAGCGGGTGCGGATCGAGAAGTCCGGGTAGCGCACCTTCGTGGTCACGGTGCGCGCGACCTGGCCGCGTCCGCGCAGGTACTCGGCGAGCTTCGCCGCCATCCGCCGCAACTCGTCGTGCAGGCGCTCCGGGTCTCCGATGTCGCGCTCGAAGGTCTCCTCTTGCGAGATCGAGATGCGCTCCGTCGCGACCTCGAGCGGGCGCGGGTCGATCCCGCGCGCACGGTCGCGAAGCTCGCGGCCGACCTTGCCGCCGAGCGCACCGCGAAGCTGTTCGTCGTCGAGGGCGGCGATGTCGCCGATCGTCTCGATTCCGAGCGCGACGAGGCGCTCCTCGGCGCGGGGGCCGATGCCCGGCAGGATGCGGATCGGGAACGGTGCGAGGAACGCAGCCTCCGTCCCCGGACGCACGACCGTCAGCCCTCCCGGCTTGCGCCGGTCGGAGGCGACCTTCGCGACGACCTTCGACGTCGCGACGCCGAGCGAGCACGAGAGGCGCGTCCGCGCGCGCACCACCGCCCGGACGGCCTCGGCAAGCGCCCGCGCGTCGTCGAAGGCCGGCGCCACCTCGCCGAGGTCGAGGTACCCCTCGTCGATGCCCGCCTGCTCGACGGTCGGGACGATCTCGCGGATCGTCGACCAGACCTCGCGCGAGTAGTCCCGGTAGAGCGTGTGCCGCGGCCGGACGAAGACCGCGTGCGGGCAGCGCCGCCGGGCCTCGGCGGCCGCCATCGCGGAGCGAATGCCGAACGTGCGGGCGACGTAGTTCGCGGTCGCGACGACGCCGCGGCCTTCGGGGTCGCCGCCGACGACCAGCGGCACGCGTCTGAGCTCCGGGTTTTCGAGCTCTTCGACCGCGGCAAAGAACGCATCCAGGTCGAGGTGCGCCACGATCATGAGCGGAGCGTAGAGATGCGGTGGCGGTCCTGGGAACCGCCACGCGACCAGACGGGCGGCTCGAGCGTTCCATCCCCATGAGGACGTTCGCGGCGCTTGCCCTCCTCGCCGTTGCCGAGGCCGGGTGCGGTGGCCACACGCCGGAAACGGCCCGCGTCCTCGGCGCGCAGGTGCAGCGGTGCGCCGACGGGGAGATCCGGCACCTCGGGTCGCAGCGGACGGCGTACGTGGGCGTCGCGCCCTACGGCGCGATCGCCTACGACCGGCCCGGAGGTGCGGTGCGCGCGCGGTTCGGCCCGAAGAACGTCAACAGTTATCCGACCGTCTTCGGCGTCACCGGCGCGGTCGTCCGCCGGGACTGCAGCCCGAGCTGGTACCGCGTGCAGCTGCCGAGAAGGCCGAACGGGATCACGGGGTACGTCCGGGCCCGCGCGCTCGACGTGCAGACGGTCAAGGTGCGGATTCTCGTCGACGTCTCGGACCGCCGGCTGACGCTCTTCCGCGCCGGCCGCCCCGAGCTGACCGCGACGGTCGCCGTCGGCTCGCCGTCGACGCCGACGCCGACCGGGCGCTACTACGTCAACCAGCGGCTCGTCCCGACCGATCCCCGCGGCCCGTTCGGGCCCGGTGCGATCGGGATCTCCGCGTTCTCGAACGTCCTCACCGGATGGACGCAGGGCGGGCCGATCGCGATCCACGGCACGAACGAGCCGTGGTCGATCGGGCACGCCGTCTCCAACGGCTGCATCAGGCTGCCGAATCCGACGCTCGAGCAGGTCTTTCGTCAGGCCGTCGCCGGAACGCCGGTGATAATCAGGGCGTGAAGCGCGTTCTGACGGTGCTGCTCCTGTGCGCGTTCGCGGCAGGAGCGGCGGCGTGGCGGCTCGCGGACGTGAAGCCCGATCCGAACGTGCAGGCGATCGCCGACGGTTGCCAGCGCGACACGACGAAGATCTACACGGGTTTCGCGCCGAACTGGGTGTACGTCAACGACCGCGACTTCTCCTCGTCCGGACCGCCGCCGGGAACGCGCACGGTCACGGGGGTCGTCAGGGGCGCGAGCGGGCTGCTCGCGTCGCGTGTCGCGAGCTCGGACGACCCGATCACGCATCGATCGGTCGACGTGAACATCGACGTCACCGTCGACGGGGCCAGCGAGTTCCTCACCGGGACGTCGCGCGACGCGACGCCCGAGCAGGGCACGTTGCACCTCGAACGCGAGTCCGACGACTACCCCGACTGGGCGCGCCCGCAGGCGGGCGACCGCATCCAGGCGCTCGGCTCGTGGATCTGGGACTGCGACCACTACCAGGGGAAGGGCGAGAAGACGGAGTTCCACCCCTTCCGCGCCGCCTGGGTGACCCGAAGGGCATCGCCGCGCGCAACGCCGCTTGCGTCGGAAGGCGACCTGTTCGTGTCGACCGACGCGACGCCCGCGGGCGAGGAGGCGGAATGCGCTCACCAGACGAAGGGCTCGGACCAGTTCAAGGCGTGCGCGCACGCGCATCCCGACTGGCTGTCCGTGAACGGCGACTACGCGTTCGAGCTCCCCGCCGCCTCGGCGCCGTGCACGCGTCCGGCGCTCGGATCGATCGACCGCGGCAGCGTCGGAGGCGTCCGCGTCGCGTCCCACTGGGCCGGCAACGCATGGCACATCGCCTTCTCGATCGCCGCGCCGGAAGGCCGCAGAGTCGTCGTCGCGCGCCAGTACTTCGCGCGGTGCGCGAACGCCCCCGCCGTCGACCACCTCCGGCTGCACTTCGACAGGCTGCTCGTGCGCCGCGCGATGGATCCCAGCTGCGCGCCCGACAAGCCGACGTGTCCGTTCGCGGGCGAGTCGACCCTGCTCGGGCAGATCGCCGCGGCACCCGGGGAGTGGCAGCTGCACTGGAGCGTCGACGGGATCTGGGGCCGCTGGCCGGGAACGCTCCCGGCGAAGGACGGGTCGTCCTTCCGCGGCAGGCAGAGCGTGGAGTTCTCCCTCCCGCGAGGCGGGACGTGGACGCTCGTCGTGCTCGCCCGCGAATGCGACTTCGGCGCGCTGCCGAGCTTCGCCGGCACCGGGCATCCGATGCGGCCGTGCCCGGTCTCGAGTGAGGTCGGCAACTCCAAGGGCGACGACTACCCCGGCGCGATCGGGGTCACATTCCGGGGCCCTGCGCTCGGCCGCCACGTCTCGAACGCCTCGACGGCAGGCTCGACCTGCCCGCCGTCGAACGTGCACGGGTGCTATCAGCTGACATACACGGTTAGCCGCGTGCGCTGACCGGGGAAAGGAATCCGTATGGCCAAGAGCCCACTCGACCGTCTCGCCTCGCTCGGCGAGGAAGTGCTCGGCAAGGCGTCGCAGAATCCGACGGCGCACAAGCTGCTGCAGGGCGCGATGCAGTTGAAGGACCGCGTGGACGATCTCAGCAAGCGCGTCCGCGGCCTCGAGCAGATGGAGAAGCGCCTGAACCAGCTCGAGAAGCGCCTCGCCAAGCTCGAGAGCGCCGCCAGGAAGCCCACGGGGTCGTCGAAGAAGACGACGGCGGCGAAGAAGGCGTCCGTCTCGCCGAAGACCTAGAGAACGCGCACGCGCAGGGCGCCGGGCACGAGCTCGAAGGTCGCGGGCGTCGTTCCGACCTGCTCGCCCTCGAGCTCGATCGGCAGGTGCTCGGCGGCGTCGACCGCGACGCGCGCCGTGCGGAGGATCTCGATCTTCGGATGGCCGACGTGCTTGCCCTTGTAGAGCTTCGGCGCCGTCGTGACGAAGTCGACCCGGCTGACGTCGCCGATCAGCACGACGTCGAACAGGCCGTCGTCGGGACGAGCGTCGGGCGCGAGCATCATCCCGCCGCCGTGCCACACGCCGTTCGCAACGATCACGTCGTGCATCTTCCCGCGACGCTCGCCGCCGTCGAACGTGACCGCGACCTCCGTGTTCTCCCACTCCAGGAAGACGCGCGTCAGCGCATAGAAGAAGGTCATCTTGCCGCCGAGCGCCTTCGACATCCCATTCGCGCGCTGCGCGACCGCGCCGCTCATGCCGACGGAGCCGACATTGGCGAACCAGCGCTCGGCCTCGCCGCCGCCCCACGTGCGGTAGAAGACGCGCCCCGCGTCGATCGTCCGCGGCTCGCCCGCGAGCGCGAGCCGCACCGCGTCGTCGAACTTCCGCGGCGCGCCGTACGTGCGGCCGAAGTCCATGCCCGTGCCGAGCGGGATCGTCGCGAGATCGACGTCGCGACCCGCGATGCCGTTCACGACCTCGTTCAGCGTGCCGTCGCCGCCGACCGCGACGACGAGCTCGGCCCCGCCGTCGACCGCCGAACGCGCAAGCTCGATCAGGTGTCCGGGGCGCTCGGAGAAGAGCGTCTCGCCCGTCAGCCCGAGCCGCGCGGCGCGGTGTGCGAGCTCGGGCCAGCGCTTCCCTGTCGCGCCGTTGCCGGACGCCGGGTTGACCAGAAAAACCGTCTGCTCACCCAAGGAGCCCTGTCCGCCCGTCGGCGCTGCCCATCCCGGCCAGCATCCGCGTGGAGTGGCCGCCGTAGCTGACCTTACGCCCGTTGCGATCGACCAACTCGTAGTAGTGGCCCTCACCGAACGAGCCGTGCCTGATGATCTCCCAGGCACCGTTCGGCGGCCGCTCGTCGACGACCGCGTGGAATTCGACGGCGACGCGGCCGAGTGGCCGGTGGAAGACGAGCTTTGTGATCTCGGCACGTTCCTTCAGACGTGCGCGGATCTCACTGTCCGGCAGCACGTCGATCGGGCCGCGCCGGTGCAGGTAGATGGCCGATTCGCCGTCCCATCTAGTCGTCCCGTCCGGCAGCACGTACGAGAAGCGAAGGTAACGGACGCGCTGCGGATCGAGGTCCGCAGCGATCGCCGCGACGATCGCACACTGCCACCAGGCCCGCGCAGAACCCGCCGCGACATCGGCGACAAACGCGAGCGATTCGCCATCGAGCTCGATCGACTCGATTTGCGAGTCGACGAGACCACCGGCGATCTCGTCGTACACGGTCACGACCGCTAGTGATCGGAGGTCGCGACGTCGAGTGCGATCTTCGTCATGCGGTCGACGGCGGCGCGGAGGTCGTCGTCCGAGATGCGCCTGAACTCGCCGTCGACGACGATGTCGCTGACGGTCAGCAGGCAGCCGGTCTCGACGCCGCGCAGCGCGCCGACGGTGAAGAGCGCGGACGCTTCCATCTCGACGGCCAGCACGCCGCGGCTCGACCAGCGCTTGTACTGGCCGTCGTCCGGGTTGTAGAAGAGGTCGCTGGAGACGATCGGGCCGACATGCAGCTCCTGGCCGATCTCCTTCGCGACGTGGACCGCACCGTGGATGACCGACCACGATGCGGTGGGGCAGTGCGGCTCGTTGCCGACGAGATGCAGCGCCGTCGAGTCCGCGGGCACCGCGGTGAGCGCGACGATCACGTCGCCAAGCGCGTGGTGGGGCTGCAGTCCGCCGCACGTGCCGACGCGGATCAGCTTCTTGCACCCGAGCTGGACGAGCTCCTCGAACACGATCGTCGCGCCGGGGCAGCCCATGCCGGTGCCCTGCACGGAAACCGGACGACCCTTGTAGGTGCCCGTATAGCCGAGCAGCCCGCGCTCCTCGTTGCGCTGCACGACGTCCTCGAGATAGGTGTCGGCGATGTACTTGGCGCGCAGCGGATCGCCGGGCAGCAGAACGGCCTCCGCATACTCGCCCGGTTGCGCGCGAACGTGAATCGGCATGGCCGGGGAGCCTATAGAAGACTTGTAGCGTGACCGTCTTCGAGCCTTCGTACGACCAGGTCCTCGATTTCTGCGCGCGCGCACCGGTCGAGCGCGTGTTCCTGGAGGACGTCGCGCGACGCGGGCTCGGACGCTTCCTCGCCGTGGAGGACGGCGGCGGCGCGCTGAAGGCGCTGTGCCACGCAGGGGCGAACCTCGTTCCGTCGGGCCCGGGCAGCAGGGTGTTCGCATCGGCGGCCGCCGAGTCGCGGTCGCGCATGATCATCGGGGAGGCGACCGCGGTCAGCGAGCTGTGGGAGGCCGCGCGTCACGCGCTTCCACGCGCGCGCGAGGACCGGCCGCACCAGCCCGTCTACGCGATCAGCGAGCGGCCGGAGGCCGCCGGGACCGCGCTGCGCGCAGCGACGCTCGACGACGTGGAGCGGCTCCTGCCGGCCTGCGCTGCTGCACACCAGCTCGAGCTGCATCTCGATCCGCTCGCGCGCGACCCGGAGGGGTTTCGCTTCCGCACCGAAGCCCAGATCGAGGAGGGGCGCTCGTGGATCTGGCTCGAGGACGACGTGATCCTGTTCAAGGCCGAAGCGTCCGCGTGGACGCCGAGCGCCGTTCAGATCCAGCAGGTCTGGGTCGACCCCGAGGTGCGCCGGCGAGGTTACGGCGCGCGCGGCATGCGCGACCTCGTGCGGCTCCTCCTGGAGACGACGCCGACGGTGACGCTGTTCGTCCGGCGCGAGAACCTGCCCGCGATCGCGGCCTACGAGTCGATCGGCATGCGCAAGGTGCTCGAGTACCGGAGCCTGCTCTTTTGAGGCGCGTTCTTCGTCTCGCCGTCCTCCTGTGGATCGGCCGCTGGCTCGCGGGCGAGCTCGCCGCCTACCTGGGCCGGCACCCGCGCCGGCCGGGCCCGGATCCACGGGAATCGCCGCATCCGCCGGGGTGGATGGCCGGTCCCGAACGAGGGATCGAGGACCGCTGACGGGACACCGATAGCTCTTGCGAATGCTGCGGCTCGGAGTTGTTGTTCTGGTGCTGCTCGCTGCGAGCGGCGCCGTCTACGCGTCTGCGGGGCGATCCTCCGCGCCTACGCGGATCCAGCACACGTGCGGGCTGACCGACAAGCAGTTCCTCGCCAACTACCAGGTGCAGCTGGCCGCGGTCGGAATGTACGGCGACGAGTACCTGAAAGGCGACGCCGAGCCGGAGGACGTGATCGGCGCCGCGCGGGACGCCGCGCGCGCCGTCCGCAGCTCGGCCCCCTTCGATCCGTCGCTGCTGACCGTCCGCCACTTCGCCCCGGCGATGTTTCTCGAGTTCGGGCGCGCGGTGAAGGCCCGCGCGGCGGGTGAGAACGCGGGGCCGGCGATGTACCGCTCCTACAGTCTCGGCGCGCGCGTGAACGAGGTCCTGAAGGACGCCCAGCCCGGCCTGGCGGCCGCCGGCTGCGACGTGACCGACCTCCTGTAAAGGCTGGCACACTGCCGATCTGGAGCTGCTGCGCCGGATCGAGTCGCATGTCCGACGGCACGACCTGATCGAGCCGGGTGGAGACGTCCTGTGCCTCGTCTCGGGCGGCGCCGACTCGACCTGTCTCTTCCACGCGCTGCGCGAGCTCGGCTACCGCGTCGCGGCGCTCCACGTCGACCACGGCCTGCGCGGCGAGGCGTCCGACGCCGACGCGCGGTGGTGCGCCGAGCGCTTCCGGGCCGAGGTCGTCCAGGCCGCTGCGCGCTGCAGCACGGAGGCGGAGCTGCGCGACGTCCGCTACTCGTTCCGGGCGGGGGAGCTACGCGCGACGGGGCACACGCTCTCCGACCAGGTCGAGACGATCCTCTACCGGCTGGCGACGAGGGGGAACACCAAAGGGATCAAGGTGCGGCGTGAGGACCGCGTCGTCCGCCCGCTGCTCTGCGTCTGGCGGGAGGAGACGGAGGCGTTCTGCCGCGAGCGCGGCCTGGAGTGGCGCAGCGACGCGACGAACCCGGGCACGCTCCGCGGGCTGATCCGCCACCAGGTCCTGCCGCTCTTCGAGCTGCTTCATCCGGCCGCGCGCGAGAACGTCCTGCGCGCCCTCGACGAGCGGCGCACGATGCCGGATGCGCTGGCCGAGCTCCTCGACTCGAGCGCCGGCTCGAAGCGCCTCGACCTCGGAGGCGGGATGCAGGCCGTGCGGGAGCACGAGCGCCTCTGGCTCGAGCCCGGCCCGCGCGATCTGAGCCCGGCCGTCGAGTGGGGGCCGTGGCGGATCGAGTCGGAGCTGCCAGGGCTTAAGGTACGAGGATGGCGGCCGGGTGACCGGCTCGCCGGCCGCTCGAAGAAGATCCAGGATGTGTTCGTCGACGCCAAGATCCCCCGCTCCGACCGTGAAGGGTGGCCGCTCGTCGTCCGCGGCGACGAGGACGTGGCC
>JABFWJ010000392.1 GCA_013362295.1 Thermoleophilia bacterium | reverse complement strand
TCGCAGATCCGATCGATCGCCTCACGCGACTCCGACCGGGCCCCGGTGCGCTCGACGATCACCGCAGCGGACTGCTGTCCGCGTTTGTCGCCTCCCGCAGCCTGCCCCGCCTCGAGGGCCGCGACCAGCCGGTGCACGAGGGGGCCGACCGTCTCCTCGTAGGCCCGCACCATCCCGTCGACGACCGCCGCGCCGGCCAGGATGTTTCCCTGGACGGCGAAACCCGCACCGACACGGTGCCCCGCCCAGTCGAGGCACTCGGCGCCCGTGTGCGCCGCGGCGCGGCCGTCGGCGGTCACGACGCCCAGCTGGCGCGTCTCGCGCCGCTCGTCGGCGGCAAGCACGTGCTCGAGGGCCTCCTCGGGCGTCGCACCGCGGTCGAGCTCGACGAGGGCGCGCTCGCCGAACGCGGCCACGCCGGCCGCCTGCGTCGCGCACGCGCCCACGCCGGCACGGACCCATGGCACGACCGAGCCGACGGAGAAGTACCGCGACTGGACGGCGCAGCCGACCTCGCCGGCCTCGAGGTCCGCGGCCACGATCGAGAACGTCGACTTACGCGTGGCGCTCACGGTAAGCCGCGACTTTCGCACGGTCGCCGCACGATTGCATGGAGCACCATGCACGCGTGCGGTTCTTGGCCGTGATCCCGCGCTACGTCAGCCTGATGCGCGGGTCGATCCACGCGTAGAGCGTGTCGACGACGAGACTGAAGACGAGGATGCAGAGGGTGGCGAACACGACCACCCCCTGCGTCGTCGGGAGATCGAAGTTGTCGATCGCCCCGACGGCGAGCCTGCCGAGTCCGGGCAGCCCGTAGACCGACTCGGTGAAGAACGCGCCGCCGAGCGCGAGCCCGAGATCCATGCCGAGGATCGTCACCACGGGAAGCATCGCGTTGCGGATGACATGCGCGCGAAGCACACGCGCCCCGGACGCGCCTTTCGCGCGCGCCGTGCGCACGTAATCCTCGTTGAGCGTCTCCATCGTGTATGCGCGGATCATCCGCACGTAGGTCGCCGCGTAGAGCACGGAGAAGGTGCACCAGGGCAGGAGGAGGTGGTAGGCCCATTGCGTCGGTCCGCCGCAGTCCCCGCTCGGCGAGAAGAAGTCGCAGTAGCCGGTGATCGGGACGAGGTGCAGCTTGAAGCCGATGAAGTACGCACCCAGCAGCCCGATCCACACCGGATGCGCCGAGATCCCGACGAGCACCGCGACCATCGTCAGTCGGTCGAGCAGCGAGCGCGGACGCAGGGCCGAGAGGATCCCGATCGGGATCGAGATGAGCAGCCAGAGCACCGCGCCGCCGAAGACGAGCGACGCTGTGACGGGCGCCGCGCGCATCACCTCCTGGGTCACGTCCTGCCGGATCGTGAACGAGCGGCCGAGCGATTGGTGGACGACGAGCCTGTCGAGGAACCGTCCGTACTGCACGATCAGCGGCTGGTCGAGCCCGAGGAAATGCCGCGCGCGCTGGATGCAGTCGGCGGTCGCACGCTGCCCGCACACCTGCCGCGCCGGGTCGGCCGGGATGACGAAGAAGATCACGAACGTCACGAGCGTCACGGCGACGAACAGCACACAGGCCCAGAGCAGTCGGCGGATGAAGTAGCGCAGCACGGGACGTCCTTTCGGGGCTCGAGGGGTCACCTCGTAAGGACGCAAGCCCCTGTCGACGGTTGATCGACGTGCGCGATGTGCGCGATCTAGGCCAGCGATGCGTGCTGCATCCGCTCGCCGGCACAGGCCGAGCGGGCCGCCTCGACGAACGCAGCAGCTTCGCGCGTGAGCGGCTGGATGCGACTCCACACGGCGGCGATGCTCCGCGGTGCGACGACGCCGTCGGCGAGCGCGGCGACCTCGGTCTCCGCGCGCCGCTCGTCGGCGGCGATGCGTGGGACGATCGCCGCGCCGAGTCCCGCGGCGACGAGACCCTGCACGCCGGAGCCCGTCTCGGCCTGCAGCACGAATCGCGCCTCGACGCCGTGCGTACGCAGCTGCTCCTCCACGTGCGCCCGCGACGGAGCGTGCGCGATCAGCGGCAGACGTGCGAGCTCGCTGCAGTCGATCGGCCTACGCCTCCGCGCCAGCGGAGAGCCTGCCTGCAGGAGGACGACGAAGGGGTCCGCGCACAGAGGCGCTGCATCCAGCGGTCCTTTCGGCAGCGGCGTCTCCGAGAGCGCGAGGTCGAGCTCGCCCCGAACGAGCGAGGCGAGGAGCGTGCGTGTATCGGCAGTCTCGTGCAGCGACACGGGCGCTCCGTAGACGCGCAGGAACGACGGCACGAGCCGGGCGAGCAGGTCCGGGGTCGCCCCGACGCGCAGGGCCGCGGCGCCGTTGCCGTCGAGCGCGGCGAGGTCGGCCTGCGCGGCGCGCACGCGGGCGATCACGGCGTCTGCATGGCTGAGGAGAAGCTCACCCGCCTCTGTGAGCGCCAGCGGCCGTGTGCCGCGCGAGCGCTCGATCAGACGCTTGCCGGTGAGGTTCTCGAGCGCCGCGATCTGGTGGCTGATCGCCGACTGGACGTAGCCGAGCCGCGTCGCTGCGCGGCGGAACGATCCTTCGCGCGCGACGGCATCGAGAGCGACGAGGTGACGAAGCTCGATCCCCGACCACCATTCGCCTGCCATGTCGGATGTGACGACCGTTGCGAGCCGGCGGTTGTCGCAAAACCGATGCGTAACCCGCGCTTAACACGGGTACGCGACTCCGCGATGACCGAGACGATCAACATCGACGTGCCCCGCCGCGGCATCGGGAGCGACCTCGTCGAGGCGCTCGCCGCGCACGGCCTGCAGGGGGAGATCGTCGAAAGCGACGACGCCTGCCGTCTGCACGTGACCTGGGCGGGCGACGCGCGCGAACGCCTGCTCGTAGGCGCCATTCACGCGATCGAGGGGTACCTGTCCGATCGCATGCTGCCCCTGGTGGTTCAGCGCGCCGACGGCGGTGCGGTCGTCCGGCCGC
>JABFWJ010000042.1 GCA_013362295.1 Thermoleophilia bacterium | reverse complement strand
AGCGGTTTCGCCGACCTCGACGACGCGTTCTTCCGCCCGAGCGTCAACGGCCTGCAGCCCTACCAGCCCGGGAAGCCCGTGGAGGATGTGCAGCGCGAGCTCGGGCTGGAGCGCGTCGTGAAGCTCGCCTCGAACGAGGGGCCGTTCGGGCCGTTCCCGGCGGCGCTCGAAGCGATGGAGCGCGCGGTGCTCGAGCTGAACCGCTATCCCGACGGCGGCGTCTACCGCCTGACGGCCGCGCTCGCCGACCGCCACGGCGTCGCCTTCGAGGAGACCGTGGTGGGCCCGGGGGCCGATGGGTGCATCGACATGCTGAGCCAGGCCGTCCTCGATCCCGGCGACGAGATCGTGTGCGGCTGGCCGTCCTTCCCGAGCTACGTCATCTATGCGCGCAAGCAGAGCGCCGGGGCGAAGCTCGTGCCGCTCGTCGACCATCGCTACGACCTCGGCGCGCTGCTCGAGGCCGTGACGCCGAAGACGAAGCTCGTCTACATCTGCGAGCCGAACAACCCGACGGGGACGATGAACTCGACCGACGAGCTCGACGCGTACTTCGAGCGCGTCCCCGAGCACGTCATGACGGTCGTCGACCAGGCCTACTTCGAGTACATCGACCGTGACGACTATCCCGACGCGATCGAGCGCTACGTGAAGGCGGGACGCAAGGCGATCGTGTTGCGAACGTTCTCCAAGATCTACGGCCTCGCCGGGCTCCGCGTGGGCTACGCCGTCGGGCCGCGGCGCTGCGTCCAGGCGATGGCGAAGGTGCGGCGGCCGTTCGACCTCACGACGCCGGCGCAGGTCGCCGCGCTCGCTTCGCTCGACGGCGCCGAGGAGCTCGCGAACCGCCGCGCGCTGAACTCGGACGGGCTCGCACAGCTCGAGAAGATGCTGCGCGAGCACGGGCTCGAGCCGGTTCCCTCGGTCGGGAACTTCCTCTACGTCGAGACCGGCGCCGACGGGAACGACCTCTTCGAGCGGCTCCTCCGCGAGGGGATCATCGTGCGGCCGCTCGCCGGATTCGGCTCCCCGACGGCGATTCGCATCTCGGTGGGCTCGCGCGACGAGTTCGACATGCTGAACGACGCGCTCGGCCGCGTGCTGCAACCCGCGTAGGCGGTCGCGACTAGGCTCAACCGGTGCAGTCGCCGCTCCGCCGCCAACTCGTGCTGCTCGAGCGCCGGGGCAGCTTCCGGCTCCTGTTTCTGGCGACGCTCGAATCCGGGCTCGGCACGTGGATGGCGACGATCGCGCTGACGGCCGACGTGACGGCGCGGACGAACTCGCCCTGGTGGGTCAGCGCGCTCTTCATCGTCACGTTCCTGCCGTCGATCGTCGTCGGGCTGCTGCTCGGGCCGCTCGTCGACCGGCTCTCGCGAAAGCGGCTCGTCATCGCCGCCGACCTCGTCCGGCTCCTCGTCTTCGTCCTGCTCGCCGTGTCGGGCAGCGCTCTCGAGATCCTCGCCCTCGCCGCGGTCGCAGGCGTCGCGAACTCGTTCTTCCAGCCCGCGGTGCTCGCCGGCGTGCCCAACCTCGTCGACGAGGAGGAGCTCGTCCACGGGACGTCGTTGCTGCAGGCGACGAGCTGGGCCGCAACCGCGATCGGACCGGTGATCGGCGGCATGCTGGTCAGCCTCTCCGGGCCGCACCTCGTCTACTGGATCAACGCGGCGACGTTCCTCGCGTCGGCGCTGCTGCTCCTGCGCATCCCGGCGCGGCTCCTGCAGAGCGAACAGGCGATCACGCGCGGCCACTGGCGCGACCTCGCCGACGGGTTCGCGGCCTTCCGGCACTCGCTCGCCCTGCTGACAGTGCACGTCGCGTTCTCGTTCGCGATGATCGAGGCGGGCCTGATCAACGTGTCGGAGATCTTCCTCGCCGAGCACGCGCTGCACCGCGGCGCCTTCGGCTACGGCCTCCTCTGGACGGCGACCGGCATCGGCCTCGTGATCGGCAGCCTGATCAGCGGCGAGCTGCTCGAGCACCGCGACGTGCGCACGCTCTACCCGCTCGTCTTCCTGGTGTGGGCGGCGGGCGTTCTCGGCGCGGGCGTCTCGCCGAACATCTGGGTGGCGGCGATCGCGATGGTGCTCTCCGGCTTCGGCAACGGCGTCGCCTTCCCTCTCACCGTCGTGATCGTGCAGCGGGCGACCACCGACGCGGTGCGCGGTCGAGCGTTCACGGTGATCATCAGCGCGCACAACGCCGTGCTCGGCGTGGCGATGCTCGTCGCCGGCGCGCTCACGGGCGCGGTGGGGCCGCGCTGGGTCTACGTCGCCGGGGCTGCGTCGCTCCTCGCCGGCGGGATCACCGCGGCCGGCTTCCTCCGCGCGCCGCAGACGCAGGCCGCGCTCACCCGCGAACAGGCTGCGTAGCATTCGCCGCCGTGGCTGGAAGGCGTGACTGGACGCGCGAGTCGCTGGTCGCCGGCGTGCGCAGCGGCGATCGTCGCGCGCTCGCGCGGGCGATCACGCTCGTCGAGAACGGCGACCCGCTCGCGTACGAGCTCGTCAGCGACGTCTACCCCGACACGGGCCGCGCGTACGCGATCGGGATCACCGGGCCGCCCGGCGTCGGCAAGTCGAGCCTGATCTCCGCGCTCATCCGCCTCGTCCGTGCGCAGGGGAACGGCGTGGGGGTGATCTCGGTCGACCCGTCGAGCCCGTTCACGCAGGGCGCGCTGCTCGGCGACCGCATCCGGCTCACCGACCACTTCCTCGACCCGGAGGTCTTCATCCGCTCGATGGGCACCCGTGGCCACCTCGGGGGCCTCGCGGAGACGACGCTGCAGGCGTTGCTCGTCCTCGACGCGGCGCAGAAGGACGTCGTGTTCCTCGAGACGGTCGGGACCGGGCAGAGCGAGGTCGGCGTCCTCGCGATCGCCGACACCGTCGTGCTCGCCCTGATGCCCGGCTCGGGCGACTCGATCCAGGCGCTCAAGGCCGGGATCATGGAGATTCCGGACGTGATC
>JABFWJ010000177.1 GCA_013362295.1 Thermoleophilia bacterium | reverse complement strand
ACTGCCGGCGCAGCCCCGTCGGCGAGCCCCGGCGTCACCGCCAAGTCGATTCTGCTCGAGGGAACGTTCCCGCTGAGCGGTCCGGCCTCCGGTTACGCCCCGATCCCGGCGGCGATGGCCGCGTACTTCGCCTACACGAACGCGAAGGGCGGCGTCAACGGGCGGAAGATCAACTTCAAGTACGAGGACGACGGGTACAACCCGGCGAACACGGTGCAGCTGACGCACAAGTTCGTCGAGCAGGATCACGCGTTCGCGCTCGTCGGCGGGCTCGGGACCGAGCCGCAGCTGCCGGTGCGGCAGTACCTGAACGACAACAAGGTGCCGCAGCTCTTCGTCTCCACGGGCGCGACGACGTTCGACCGCGACTGGTCGCAGTTCCCGTGGACGATCGGCTGGCAGCCCGACTACGAGGCCGAAGGCTCGATCTACGGGAAGTACGTCGCGAAGAACTTCCCGACCGCCAAGCTCGGCGTGCTCTACCAGAACGACGACTACGGCAACGACTACCTGCGCGGCCTCAACGCGGGTCTCACCTTGGCCCACCAGCCGCAGATCGTCGCGACGGCGCCCTACGACCTCAGCAGCTCGCCGCCCACGGCGCAGGTCGCGAAGCTGAAGGCGTCCGGCGCCGACACCTTCGTGATCTTCGCGACGCCGACACCGACGATCCAGTCGTACGTGATCGCGACGAAACTCGGCTGGACGCCGGCGCACGTGATCACCAACTCGGTCTCCGCCACCGACGCGTTCCTGACGATCGCGACGAAGAGCGGCTCGACGATCACGAACGGGACGCTGACGGTGAACTACCTGCTCGATCCGTCGAACCCGATCTACAACAAGCAGCCGGGCATGAAGCTCTACCGGCAGATCATGGCCAAGTACGACCCGAAGGGGAACGCCAACGACGGGCTGAACCTCTACGGCGTCGCCAAGGCGTGGAACGTCGTACAGGTCCTCCGGGCCGCAGGCAAGAACCTGACCCGCGCCGGCGTGATGAAGGCCGCCCGCAACATGAACTACTCGGTGAAGTCGAAGAAACCGGATCCGTTCGCGCTGCCGGGCGTCGACATCATCACCAAGGGCTCGGATCAGTTCCCGATCTCGCAGGTGACGCTCGTGCAGTACCAGAACAACGTGTTCAAGCCGTTGGGCAAGCTGATCAACGGCCGCGGCGCCTGAGCCGCGACACCGTTCCGCTGTAACGCAGAGGGCCGGCGCACGCCGGCCCTCTGCGTTTCGGCAAGATGGACGGCATGCCAGAAGCCGTGATCGTCTCAACCGCGCGCACGCCGATCGGCCGCGCCGCGAAGGGCTCGCTCGTCGACGCCCGCCCCGACGACCTCGCAGCGTTCGCGATCCAGTCGGCGCTCGACAAGGTGCCCGAGCTGCCGCGGAAGGAGATCGTCGACGTGATCGTCGGCTGCGGCTTCCCACAGGAGAAGCAGGGCATGAACCTCGGCCGGCGCGTCGCGCTGCTCGCAGCGCTCCCGCACACCGTGCCCGGGACGACCGTCAACCGCTTCTGCGCGTCGTCGCTGCAGACGATCCGGATGGCCTTCCACGCGATCCGCGCCGGCGAGGGCGACGCCTTCGTCGCTGCGGGCGTCGAATCGATCTCGCAGGTCAACGGCTATCCGAAGAGCGACGAGGAGCTGCATCCCGCGCTCTTCGGCGACAGCGCGCCGATCGCGAACGTCTACATCCCGATGGGGCTCACCGCGGAGAACGTCGCCGAGCGCTGGGACGTCTCGCGCGAGGACATGGACCGCTTCGCGCAACAGTCGCAGGAGCGCGCGGTCGCGGCGCAGGACTCCGGGTTCTTCGCGCGCGAGATCTCGGCGTACGACGGCGTCGAGGCCGACGACGGCCCACGCCGGTCGTCGACGCTCGAGAAGCTGCAAGCGCTCGAGCCGGCGTTCAAGCCGGGTGGTCGCGTGACCGCCGGCAACGCGTGTCCGCTGAACGACGGTGCGGCGGCGGTCGTGGTGATGTCGGCCGACCGCGCGCGCGAGCTGGGGATCCAGCCGCGGGCGCGCATCATCGCGTCGAGCGTTTCCGGAGTCGAGCCGGAGATCATGGGCGTCGGGCCGATCGAGGCCGTGCGGCGCGTGCTCGCGCAGGCCGGGATGACAATCGACGATGTCGATGTGATGGAGCTCAACGAGGCGTTCGCCGCTCAGGTGCTCCCGGTGTGCCGCGAGGTCGGCGTCGATCCGTTCAGCGACAAGCTCAATCCACACGGCGGCGCGATCGCGCTCGGGCACCCGTACGGCATGACCGGTGCGCGGATCATGAACACGCTGCTCAACGACCTCGAGACGATGGACCGGACGATCGGGCTCGAGACGATGTGCGTCGGCGGCGGTCAGGGCATGGCCATGCTCGTCGAGCGGCTCAGCTGACCCTTCTCGCACTCGCGCTTGCACTCGGCTCGTCGCTCGTGTGGGGCGCAGCCGACTTCGCCGGCGGCTCGCTGACGAAGCGGCTGCCGACGTTCGCCGTCACGGTCCTCTCGCAGGGCGCCGGGTTCGCCGCTCTCCTCGTCGCAGTGGCGGTGCGCGGCGAGATCGGCGGGCGCTCGTTCGCGCTCGGTCTGCTCGCGGGCGCGGGCGGCGGGGCCGGGCTCGCGGCGTTCTACCAGGCCCTGTCGCTCGGCACGATGAGCGTGGTCTCGCCTCGCGGCCTGCGGCGCCGTCGTGCCGTTCGTGATCGCCCTCGCGACGGGTGAGCGTCCGCCCGGGATCGCGCTGGCGGGCGCCGGAGGCGCGCTCGGTGGAGCGGTGCTCGCGTCGCTCGAGGAGCGACGCGGCGACTCGCCCGAGCGCGCGCGCGCCGTCGGGCTCGCCGTGGTGGCCGCCGGTGCCCTCGGCCTCTTCGTCTACTTCCTGGGCCTCGGAAGCCGCGAGGGCGACCCCCTGTCGACACTCACGGGTGCGCGCGTCGCGTCGCTCGCGCTGCTCGTCTC
>JABFWJ010000125.1 GCA_013362295.1 Thermoleophilia bacterium | reverse complement strand
TGAACGTCAACGCGTTCACGTGGGCCTCGTCGCCCGCGGCCACCGAGCTCGAGGTGACGGTGATGGAGTGGCTCGCGCAACTGCTCGGCCTGCCGCGGACGTGGCACGGCCATATCGAGGACACGGCTTCGACCGCGACGATCGCCGCGCTCGCGGCCGCCCGCACGCGCCGGCCCGGCGGCGTCGTCTACGCATCGGAGCAGGCGAACTTCAGCGTCGAGAAGGCGGCGCGGCTCGTCGGGCTCGAGTACCGCAAGGTCGACGTGGACGACGCGTTCCGCATGCGGCCGGACTTCCCGCTCGAGGATGCGACCGCGGTCGTCGCGACGGTCGGGACGACGGGCACGACCTCCGTCGATCCCGTCCCCGCGCTCGCCGATCGCTGCGAGGAAGCGGGGGTGTGGCTGCACGTCGACGCCGCGTACGCGGGGTCGGCCGCGGTCTGTCCGGAGTTCCGCTGGTGCCTCGACGGTTGCGATCGGGCCGACTCGATCGTGGTCAACCCCCACAAGTGGCTGTTCACGCCGATGGACTGCTCGACGCTCTGGACGCGCCGGCCCGAGGCGTTCCACGAGGCATTTGCGCTCGTGCCCGAGTACCTCGCGGCGACGCCCGAGGCCGTCGACATCAAGGACTACGGCCCCGCGCTCGGCCGCCGCTTCCGTGCGCTCAAGCTCTGGACGGTGCTGCGCTGGTACGGCGCCGAGGGACTGCGCGCGCTGATCCGCGAGCACGTCCGCCTCGCCCAGCTGTTCGCGACGCTCGTCGAGTCGGAGCCGGGCTGGGAGGTCGTGGCGCCCCACCCCTTCTCGACCGTGTGCTTCCGGCACGTCAGTGCCGACAACGACGAGCTCGCGCGGGCGGCGACGGCGACCGGCGAGCTGTTCGTCGCGTCGTCGAGATTGCGCGGGGAGCCGATGATCAGGCTCGCGATCGGCAACGCGGCGACGACGGAGGAGGACATCCGCCGCTCCTGGGAGGTGCTGCGCGCGTGCGCCCGAAAGCAGTGATCTTCGACCTCTGGGAGACGCTGATCGACTGGGACCGCGAGTCGGCGGGGCGCATGCTCCGGGAGGTGGACGAGCTCGTCGGCAGCGGCTTCGCCGCGCGCTGGGACAGCTCGCATCGTCGCTACATCGCGCCGATCCGGACGGCGCTCGCCGAGGCGCTCGTGCCCGAGGAGCTGATCGAGGAGATCTGCACGATTCGGCTTGGGTACCACCGGCGAGCGCTCGTGCCCCGGCCCGGCGCGGTCGACACGCTTCGCCGCCTGCGCGAGCTCGGCTACCTCCTCGGGCTGATCACCGTCTGCAGCGAGGACATCGAGGTGCTGTGGCCCGAAACGGAGTTCGCGGGACTCTTCGACGCGGAGATCTTCTCGTCGCGCGTCGGCGTCTCGAAGCCGGACCCGCGCATCTACCTCGCCTGCTGCGAGGCGCTCGGCGTCGAGCCCCACGACGCGGTGTTCGTCGGCGACGGCGCGAACGACGAGCTCGAGGGTGCGCGCCGCGTCGGCATGCAGGCGATCCTCATCCACCGCCCGGGCGAACGGCCGCTCTGGGGACTCGAGGACTGGGACGGCCCGCGCGTGACCTCGATCCCGGGCGTGCTGGACGTTCTCTGATGCCGCGCGTGCGCAGGCCCCGGCGTCAGGCCCCTGCGCTCGAGCTGCTCGAGGCGACATTGCCCGAGCTGCGGCGCGGGCTCACCGAGGGCGCCGCGCGAACTGTCGCGTACCAGCTCTTCGAGAAGCTCGGGTACGGCGCCGTCGCGGTCACCGACACGCACGCCGTGCTCGCGTTCGTCGGCGCCGGCGCGGATCACCACGGCAGAGGCGACACGCTGATGCGGCCCGTGTACGAGGCGATCACGCGCGGCGGCCCGCTGCTCGCGCCGCTCGGCATTCGCACCGAGTGCCCGCATCCGGCCTGCCCGCTCGGGGCGGCGGCCGTCGTGCCGCTGCAGCTGAGCGACGGCGCCGCCGGCGCCGTCGTCGCGTATGCGACGGCCGGCTCGCCGCTCGACGAGACCGCGGTCGCGACGTTGAACGCGCTCGGCACGCAGCTGTCCGCCCAGCTGCAGCTTTCCGAGCTCCACTCCGCGACGGCGACGGCGCTGCAGGCGCAGATGGAGCCGCACTTCGTGTTCAACGCGCTGAACACGATCGCGTCGTTCATCCGCACGGAGCCGGAGCGCGCGCGCAGGCTCGTGCTCGCCTTCGCCGATCACCTGCGCAGCCGGCTGGCGCGTCCCGGCGAGTTCATCACGCTCGAGGAAGAGTTGCGGCACGTGCGGAGCTACCTCGATCTCGAGCAGGCGCGCTTCGGGGCGCAGCTGCAGGTCACGATCGACGCCGACCGCGACGCGCTCGCCGTCCGCCTGCCGCCGCTGCTCGTGCAGCCGCTCGTCGAGAACGCGATCAAGCACGGCAAGACCGACCGGCCGCTGCACCTGATCGTCCGCGCCCGCGTGCGCCGTGGGCGGCTACGCGTGACGGTGCGCGACGACGGCCGCGGCATCGCGCGCGATGCGATCGAGCGCGTGCTCGAACAGGGTGTCGGCGAAGGCACGGGACTCGGGCTGGCGAACGTCAACCTCCGGCTGACGGCCCACTACGGCGAGGGCGTGCGGTTGCGCTCGTTCCCGTTCGGCACGATCGTCAGGCTCGAGGTGCCGGCGGCCCAGTGACGATCAAGGCACTGCTGGTCGACGACGAGGCCCCGGCACGCTCGGAGCTGCGGTATCTCCTCGGCTCGCATCCGGAGGTCGAGGTCGTCGGCGAGGCGGCGAGCGCGGGCGACGCGCTCGAGCTCTCGCGCCGCGTCGCACACGACGTCGTGTTCCTCGACGTCGAGATGCCGGGTCTCACCGGTGTCGAGGCCGCGCCGCTCGTGCGCGAGCGCGCCGATCCACCGGCCGTCGTGTTCGTGACCGCGCACGAGCGGTATGCGGTCGACGCGTTTGCCGTCGAGGCGTTCGACTACCTCCTCAAACCGGTCGACCCCGATCGGCTCGCGCGTGTGATCGAGCGGCTCCGCGAGCGGTCGGTCGAGAACGTCGCACCGGTCGAGAAGGTCCCCGTCGTCGCCGGCGGGAGGACCGAGCTGCTCGACTACGACCAGGTGCACTACGTCCAGGCGGACGGCGACTACAGCCGCGTGCACACCTACGACCGCTCCTACCTCTGCACGGCGTCGCTCGGGGAGCTGGAGGAGCGCCTGCCGGCGGGGCGCTTCGCGCGCATCCACCGTTCGTACGTCGTCAACCTCGGCAAGGTCGCGGGCGTTCGCCGGCCGGCGCCCGACCGCTTCTGCCTGCAGCTCGCGGACGCGGCGCACACCGAGCTCGACGTCGCGCGACGGCAGTCGAGACAGCTGCGCGAGCGTCTCGGTCTCTAGAGATCCTCCAGCAGCTCGCGGAAGACGTCGGTCGAGCCGACGATCATGTCCGCGCGCTCGCCGAGCTCCGACGGCCCCTCCGCCGAGACCACCGCCACGCGGACCGACGCCTCGAGCCCGTCGAGCGCCGAGAAGCCGTCGAGATCCGTGGTGTCGTCGCCCGCGTACAGCGCCCGCCGCAATCCGCTCGTCTCGAGCAGGCGGCGGACCGCCGTGCCCTTGGAGGCGTCCACCGGCGGCAGCACCTCGAGCACCATACGGCCCCAGCGCGCGCGGAACCCCAGGTCGAGCGCGCTCGCCGCGACCGGTTCGAGCAACGCTCGCGCCGCGTCGGGATCGGGATGCGTGCGGTAGTGAGACGCGACGCTCAACGGCTTCACCTCGACGTCGGTCCACGGCACCTCCGCCGCGAAGCCGTGGATCCGCCCGGCCCAGTCCTCGGCCGCGGGATCGAGCTCGAGCCCGTGCTCGCCGACGTACGTCAGCCCGTCGACGCCGACGATCTCGCGCGCGACGTCGCTGGGCCTTCCCGTTACGCACGCGACGAGCGCATAGCGCCCGGCGAGGCGCCCGAGCACGGTTCGCGTGTTCGCCGGAACGCGCGCGTCTTCGGGACGCGCAACGATCGGCGCGAGGACGCCGTCAACGTCGAGGAAGAGCGCTGCCTTCGTCGGTTCCGACGCGATCGTGGCCAGGGCATCCACGCCCGTACAGTAAGTGGCTTCTGGCAGATTCCGCGCCGATCGTGGACACTTCCCGTGATGAGCGAGCGCGACGACGTCTGGATCCCGCTGGTCGACGAGCCGATCGGCTCGATCGTG
This sequence comes from Thermoleophilia bacterium, assembly GCA_013362295.1. Classification (GTDB taxonomy): domain Bacteria; phylum Actinomycetota; class Thermoleophilia; order Gaiellales; family Gaiellaceae; genus PALSA-600. The sequence continues at coordinate 31,450 of JABFWJ010000125.1, read as the reverse complement.
GCGACGTTGCAGGCGACGCATCCAGAGATCGACGAGCTCGTCTCGTCACCCCACAAGATCCTCGCGTTCCGCACGTTCGCGTACATCCGGGTCGGCATCCTGCTGGGCCAGCTGCTCGTCGACCACGACGTACCCGAGTACGACGGGACGGAGACGTGGATCGAAGCGCTGCTGCGCGAGCCGCTCCACAAGGAAGCCGTCGTCCAGGAGCTGCGTGCGGTTGCGGAGGAGATCGCTGCGGATCCGCGCTACTCGGACGACGAGACGATGGGTCCGGACGACGACGCGCGCGAGCGCTTCCGCGAGTTCGCCCGCAGGCAGCTCGGCTGAGCCACGGGCCGTCGCCGGCGAGGACCGGGAGAGGCATCGCGCCGGCCTGGCAGAATCAGGTCACGGTGCGCCGTCGCCTCGCCCTGCTTCTCCTCGTGACGCTCTTCGCGATCGGCCCCGCGGGTGCGGAAGGGCCTGCCAGGACGCCGGGCGCCGCCGCGACCGCCTGGGGGGTCAGGGTCTCGGTCGCCGGGGGCGCGGGGGCGGGCACGACGACGGTCGCATCGCCGCCGAACCCGACGCCGGCCGTCGAGAGCTTCGCCTATCCCTCCGACGGTTCGGTCGTGACGGCCTCGTCCTCGACCTCGAGCGCGGCCACCGACGTCCAGCGGAACGCGTCCGCGCGCGCCGAAAGCGTCGTCACGGGAATCTCGATCTTCAAGGGCGAGATCACGGCCGACGCCGTCACCGCCCGCGCGTCCGCGGGCACCGGCCCCTCGGGCGCCGGCGGAAACGTGCTCGGAAGCGGGGTGACGAATCTCGTCGCGCTCGGTCAGCCGGTGACGGGCGGCCGCGTCGCGCTCGGCGACTGGGGCCAGCTGACCGTCGGCAGCGAAGCGGTCGACCGCAGTGCGCCCGCGGGCGCGAAGGGCTACCGGACGTTCGTCACTGAGATCGACGTCCACCTGACCGCCGACCACGACGGCCTGCCCGCGAACAGCGAGATCCAGATCGGCTACGCGGACGTGACCGCACAGACGGCCCCGCCCCCGCCGCCGACCACGACGCCGACGCCGACCGAGACCGCTCCGACCGAGACGACGGCCACACCCGACGTCCGGAGCGCCGACTCGCCGCGCGACCGGATGCCGAAGGCGGGGAAGAAGGTCAAGGCCGCGCCGCTTACCGTCCACCCGAAGTTGACGGCGGGCCGCTACGTGTTCCCGGTCTACGGGCCCTCGTCGTACATCGACACCTTCGGCGCGGCGCGGTCGGACGTCTCCTATCACCACGGTGACGACATCTTCGGCCAGCTCGGGCAGCCGCTGCTCGCGGTCGCGGACGGCACGCTCTTCTCGGTCGGCTGGAACAAGGTCGGAGGCAACCGGCTGTGGCTCCTCGACAGCCAGGGCAACCAGTTCTACTACGCGCACCTGTCCGCGTTCTCGACCGCGGCGGTCGACGGCGCGCACGTGAAGGCCGGCGAGGTCGTGGGATTCATGGGCAGGACGGGTGACGCGGAGGGGACGCCGTACCACCTCCACTTCGAGGTGCACCCGGTCTCGCTGCTCTACCTCGGCTACGACGGCGCGGTCGACCCGACGGCGTACCTGGACGCGTGGAGCCACCAGCAGGACCTGCCGTTCCCGGTCGTCACCGGCTGGGCGCCGGCGATCCCCGGCGGCCGTGCGGCGCCGGAGCCGGGAGCGATCCTGCTCGGCATGTCCGACATCTCGACCGCCGACGGGCTCGACCCGGCGTCGCTCCAGCGCGCGCTGACGCCGCTGAAGCCGTCAGCGCTGATGCAGACGCTCGTGCCGACGCAGCCCGCGCCGGCGAAGGATCTCGGCCGGGGCTAGCTGGCCTCTAGCTCCCGCCGTTCGACGAGTAGTCGCCGCCGAACTCGTCGGAGCCGCCGCTGATCATGTCCTTGACCCACTTGCGGGTCTCGGGGCCCGTGACGGGGTTGAACAGGATGCCGAGCGCGATCCCCGCGATCAGCAGCGTCGTGTTGCGGCCGCTGTGGCTCCGCTTGCCCTGCAGGCGGTCGGCGGCGCTGCGGAGATCCTCGATCGCGTCCTTGAGCTTGTCGCGGACCTCGTCGTCGGTGGCGACGCGCGTGGCCAGCGTGACCGCGCTGCGACCGCCGATCAGTTCGTTGTAGAGCTCCTTCGCGGTCGAGAACGCGCTCAGCACGTCGTCGCGGAGCTTCTCGTCCGACATCGCCCGCTCGACGTATGGTTTGACGTTTCCTGCCGCGTCGTAGACCTTGTCCTTCGTCTTGGCCATGCTCGCTGGATCCTTTCGCCTCGTTACCGCGCGCCTGATACCCCGGGACCTCCGACGCAAACAGACGCTCCATCGTGTCGCAGTGATTCTCGCAGGGTTTTGCATCGCAGGGTTTTGGGGGGCAGCGTGCGGCGGAGCGCACACGGGCGCGGGGGCCGGCGACTGGCAGACGGTGGGCGGTCGCGGATTCAGCTTCGAGGCACCTGCCGGCTGGAAGGTCGCGCGCGCCGAGCGCCGTGTCACCGCGACGCACGACTCCGAGCTCGTGCAGGTGGCGACGTTCCCGCTCCTGAAACCGTACGACGCGCGGCTCTTCGGCCGGGTCGCGGTCGAGTTGCGCTCGCGGATGCGTGAGATCGCAGGGCAGACGAACGGACATCTGAGCGGCGAGCGAACCGTCACAGCCGACGGCGTGCGCTCGCACGCATACGACGTCACCGTCGGCGACCACATCGACGAATACACGTTCCTCCTCAACGGCAAGCGCGAGTACCTGCTGCTCTGCCGGCGAAGCTCGGAAGACCGCGCAGCGGCGTGCAGCCGGCTCGTTACGAGCTTCTCGCGGGCATAGCGGCCTGGCGCTCGATCCCCTGAGGTCTCTGCGCCCGCGTGCGCCGCTTCCCGTCGAAGACCGCCGCGAAGACGTCCTGGATCCTGTCCGCGGGGATGAACTCGAGCGCCTTGCGGGTCTCCGGCGGCAGCTCGTCGAGATCCGGCTCGTTCTCGCGCGGGAAGATCACGCGCTTCAGCCCTGCGCGCTGGGCGGCGAGCGACTTCTCCCGCAGGCCGCCGATCGGCAGCACCAGCCCCGTGAGCGTGATCTCGCCCGTCATGCCGACGTCGTCCGCCACGGGCTCCTCGCGGACGAGCGACGCGAGCGCCGTCGCCATCGTCACGCCGGCCGAGGGCCCGTCCTTGGGCACCGCGCCGGCGGGCACGTGGATGTGCACGTCGTGCTCGGCGAACCACGTTGCTGGCAGGTTCATCTCGTCGGTATGCGAGCGCACCCAGGAGAGCGCCGCCTGTGCGGACTCCTGCATCACGTCGCCGAGCTGGCCGGTGATCGTCAGCCGGCCCTTGCCGGCGTACGCGGTCGCCTCGATGAAGAGCACGTCGCCGCCGACCGCCGTGTACGCAAGGCCGGTCGCGACACCGGGGACCGACAGACGCTTGCGCACCTCGCCCGGGAAGCGCCGCGGGCCGAGCCATTCGCGGACGCGCGTCTCGTCGACCCGCGGCTTCTGCGCCTTTCCCTTGGCGATCTGCGCGGCCGCCTTGCGGCAGATGTCCGCGAGCCGGCGTTCGAGGTTGCGCACGCCCGCCTCGCGCGTGTAGTCGCGGATGATCCCTCGCAGCACCTTGTCGGACAGGGTCAGCTGCGGGCGCGTGAGCCCGTGCAGCCGGAGCTGCTTCGGCAGGAGATAGCGCTTCGCGATCCCGAGCTTCTCCTCCTCGGTGTAGCCGGAGAGGGAGATCACGTCCATCCGGTCGAGGAGCGCGCCCGGGATCGTGTCGACGGTGTTCGCCGTGCAGATGAAGAGGATCTTCGACAGGTCGAACGGCAGGTCGAGGTAGTGGTCACGGAAGCTGCGGTTCTGCTCAGGGTCCAGCACCTCGAGCATCGCGCTGGCGGGGTCACCGCGCCAGTCGGCGCCCATCTTGTCGATCTCGTCGATCAGCACCAGCGGGTTCGCCGATTCGGCGTCGCGCAGCGAGCGGATGATCGAGCCCGGCATCGACCCGATGTACGTGCGCCGGTGTCCGCGGACCTCTGACTCGTCGCGGACGCCGCCGACCGAGAGGCGCACGAACTTCCGGCCGAGCGCATTCGCGATCGAGTGTCCGAGCGAGGTCTTGCCGACGCCGGGAGGACCGACGAAGCAGAGGATCTGCCCCGAGATCTCGTTGCGCAACTTCGCGACGGCGAGGTACTCGATGATGCGGTCCTTCACCTTCTCGAGGTCGAAGTGGTCGGCGTCGAGCACTCGGCGTGCGTGCTCGAGATCGAGGTTGTCGTCGGTGTAGGTCCGCCACGGGACCGTGAGGATCCATTCGAGGTACGTGCGGATCACGCCGTATTCGGCGGCGGCCGGCGGCAGCTTCTCGAGTCGGCCGAGCTCGCGCTCGGCCGCCTTGCGCACGTCGTCCGGGACGTCGAGCGCAGCGAGTTGCTCGCGCAGCTCGTTGATCTCGGCCAGCTCGGGATCGCCTTCGCCGAGCTCCTGCTGGATCGCCTTCAGCTGCTGCCGGAGGAAGTACTCGCGCTGGCCCTTCTCCATCTCCGACTGGACCTGCGACTGGATCTTCGACCCGAGCTCGAACACCTCGAGCTCGCGGTTCAGGATCTGCAGGACGAGACGCAGCCGTGCTTCGACGTCCACCTCCTCGAGGATCTGCTGGCGTTCCTCGGTCCGGATCGTGCGCAGCGTCGACGCCACCAGGTGGCAGAGCGCGCTCGGGTCGTCGACGTTCGCCGCCGCAAGCTGCAGCTCCTCCGGCAGGTAGGGCGCGAGCCCGATGATGCGCGCGAACAGGCCCTGCACGTTGCGCGTGAGCGCCTCGACCTCCGGCGTTTCCACGAGCACGTCGGGCAGGGCGGTGAACTCGCCGAGCAGGTACGGCTCGCTGTCGAGCCGCTTCTCGAGTCGCACGCGCTCGATGCCCTGAACGAGGATGCGCAAGGTGCCGTCGGGGACCTTGATCATCTTGTGGACGAGCGCGACCGTCCCCACGTCGTAGAGGTCGTCCCAGTCCGGCGCTTCGTTGGCACCGTCCTTCGCCGTGACGAGCGCGAGCAACCTGTCGCCGGCGACGACGTCGTCGATCAGCCGGACCGACCGCTCCTGGCCGATCGCGAGCGGCGCCATCGACTGCGGGAACACGACGGTCTCCTTCAGCGGCAGCACGGGCAGCGTCGCCGGAAACTCGAGCTGGTGCTCCTCCGACGCGTCGAACGCCAGGTCGGTCATGTGCTTCCCAACCTGATCGTCATGCGGCCGGCCGGTGGATGGTCGACGACCGGCAGCTCGATCGTGAGCACACCGTTCTCCAACGTCGCCCGTGCGCGCTCCGGGTCGACGTCCTCGCCGAGGCGCACCTGCCGGTGGAAAGGGCCGGTCTCGATCTCCATCTGCTGGTACACGCGGCCCGGGACCTTCGGCTGCTTGCGTTCCCCGCTCACGAGCAGCAGCCGTTCACCGGCGACGATCCGCAGCGAGCGCGGGTCGACTCCGGGCAGTTCGACGACGACCGTGAGCGCGTGCGGATCGTCGGTGTGGAAGCAGTCGACGTTCGGGCGAAAGCCGTGTCTGATCCCCGAGAAGCGCGGCACCTGCCAGAGGTCCGCGAACAGCTCCTCGATCTCTTCCTGCAGCTTGTCGACATCACGCCGCGTCATCCGCCGCGAACCGTACTACCCTGCTCAGCGCAGTACGGCATAGAGCAGGATCAACGCGATCACGACCATGATCGCGACGGCGACCCACATGACGTTCCGCGCGTCCTGAGTCGGTGCCGGCTCAGGCGTGAAGGGGTCGAGCTCCTGCGGCGGGAGAACGTGGTCCGCGTCGTCGCCTTCGACGAGGATCGAGTCGTGGCGAGCATCGATGTCGTGCTGCTCGGGCATCCCGCTCTTTCTTCCGCTTTCGTCAGGACGGCAAACGAGCGAGCACGGCCTCGGCCATGCGGCGGTTGGCCTCGTCGACCATCTCGCCGTCGAGCCGAGCGACGCCCTCGCCCGCGAGGATCCGCCGCGCGCGGTCGCCCTCCACGGCCGTCGGCGTGTAGACCTCGTTGCAGACGGCGATCTGGGCCGGATGGATGCACCACTTGCCGTCGTAGCCGAGCGCGCGCGAGCGCGCCGCGGCCGCGCGCAGGCCTTCGGCGTCGCCGAGCACCGGATAGGGGCCGTCGATCGCGGCCCGGCCGAAGGCGCGTGCGGCGACGGCGACCTGAAAGAGCGCCTGTTCCACGTGCGCCCCGCCGCCGATCGTCAGCTCCGGAACGCCGAGTGAAGCCGCGAGGTCGCCCGGCCCGAGCACGAGTGCTTCGACGCCCGCCACCGCCGCGATGCGCGCGCACTCGACGAGGCCGCGCGCGGTCTCGATCAGCGCCTCGACGGGTACCGGCAGCCCGTCCACCTCATCGGGTGACTCGACCTTCGGCACGACGACGACATCCGGCTTCAGCTCCGCGACGAGCGCGAGATCGTCGTCGGCGCCGCGGTTGACGCGGATCGCCACCGTCTCCGGCCGCCACTCGTGATCGCGGAGCGCGCGCGCCAGCGTCTCGCGCGCCCCGTCCTTGCGCTCGGGCGCGACGGCGTCCTCGAGGTCGAGGATCACCTCGTCGACGTCGATCCCGGCGGCCTTCGCGAGCTTCCGCGCGTCGTCGGCGGGAACGGTCAGGCAGCTGCGTCTGCGCCGCACCGGCATGAACCGGCGCGAACGATACCGTGGTCGCTCCAGCCCGCCTTGAAGCTCTTCGCCCGTCTCTTCCGCCTCGTCTGGGGCGCCGACGTCGACCGCGCGCTGCGGCCGGTGCTCGCCGTGTCGCTGGCCGGGTCGATCGCCGGATCCTCGGCGTTTCCCTTTCTCGGCATCTGGGCGATCAAGGACCTGCACGCGACGCAGACGCGGCTCGCGTTCACGTACCTGATCAGCGCCGTGCTCGCCGGTGTCGTCGGCTACGCGGGCGGGCACTGGTCGGACCGGGTCGGGCGGCGGCCGCTGATCCTCGCCGGCTGGGGGTTTCAGGCGCTCGTCCCGCTCGGGCTGCTCGCCGCCGGCTCGCACGTCTTCCTCGGGCTCGGCCTGCTCGCGCTGCTGCCGGCCTTCGGCTCGCTCGGCGGCGCCGCCGACCAGGCGATGGTCGCCGACCTGGTCGCGCCGGAGCGACACGAGGCGGCCTACGCGTCGGTTCGCGTCGCCTCCAACCTCGGCGTCACGATCGGTCCGCCGATCGGCGGCCTGCTCCTGATCGGCGGGCATTGGCACCACCTCTGGCTCGGGACGTTCGCGCTCGCGACGGCCGGCTTCGCGATCGCCTGGCGGTTCATCCCGCGGCGCGGTGCCTACTCCCCGGAGGGGCCACCGCAGCGCGGCTCGCTCGCGGTGATCATCCGCGACGCGCCGTTCCTGCTCTTCATGCTCTCCTCCGTGTTCGCGACGATGACGTACGTGGCCACCGAGACCTTGCTGCCGATCTCCGTCACGACGACGCACCACCTGGCGCCGGCCGCCTGGGGCGTGCTGATGATCGCCAACCCGCTGCTCGTGACGCTCTTCCAGCTGCGGCTCACGCGCCGGACCGCGGGCGTTCCGGCCTCGCTCAAGCTCGGCCTCGCGATGCCGCTGATGGGCGTGCCGTTCCTGCTCCTGAACGTCAACGGCTCGGTGCCGGTGATCGCGCTCGTCATCGTCCTGTTCGTGATCGGGGAAATGCTGTGGGTGCCGACGTCGCAGGCGGTCGTGGCGGCGCTTGCGCCGGCGGACATCCGCGGCGCCTACATGGGCGCGTTCGGCGGAACGTGGTCGGTCGGGTGGGCGGCGACGCCGTTCCTCGGGCTGCAGGTGCGCTCGGCTTACGGCGACGCGACGATGTGGGTCTGCGTCGCGGCGGTCGGCGTGGTCGCCGGGATCCTCGGGCTCGTCGCGGCGCGCGGTCACGACGCGCGCGCGCGTCCCGTAGGATCGCCCGCGTGAAAGGCCTCATCGCCGCGGGCGGCAACGCAACCCGCCTCGAAGAGCTCACCCGGGTCACGAACAAGCATCTCCTGCCCGTCGGCCGCTGGCCGATGGTCTACTACCCGCTGCAGCTGCTGCAGCGTTCAGGCGTGCGCGAAGTGCTGATCGTCACCGGGCAGCAGCACGCGGGCCAGTTCATCGACCTGCTCGGGAACGGCCGCGTCGAGTCGCGCGCCGGCGGCGACCTGTTGTTCGACCTCGATCTCTCCTACAAGGTGCAGGTCCAGGCCGGCGGGATCGCGCAGGTCGTGGGCATGGCGCGAGAGTTCGCGGCGGGCGACCAGCTCGTCGTCTGCCTCGGCGACAACATCTTCGAGCATGCCCAGGCGGATGCGATCAGGTCGTGGCAGGAGGGCGCGATGGTGTTCGTCAAGGAGGTACCCGATCCCGAGAACTTCGGCGTCCTCGTCTACGACGGCGACATGAACGTCACCGACATCGTCGAGAAGGCGGGGACCGTCGACACGCGCTACGACTCACCGCCGTCGAACGATGCGGTCGTCGGTCTGTACTGCTACCCGCCCGACGTCTTCGAGATCATCGACGGGCTCGCGCCCTCGAACCGCGGCGAGCTGGAGATCACCGACGTCAACCGCGTGTACGCCCAGCGCGGCGACCTCGCCGTGCGGCGCGTCGAGGGCTGGTGGCACGACGGCGGCAAGCACTGGGGCGATCTCGCCGACATCGGCAGGCGGATCGAGGAGACAGGGGCCAACAAGTAGTGGTCACGCGCATCCCGTTGCGGCGGCACGAGGACGAGCGCGGATGGTTCATGGAGCTGATGCGCGCGAGCGAGCTGCCGAAGCCGGTGCGGCAGGCGAATCTCGCGCGCTCGCGCCGGGGCGTGATTCGCGCACTCCACTATCACGAGCGCGGCCAGGACGATCTCTTCCTCTGCCTGCACGGCATGGTCCGCGTCGTCGTGCTCGACCGCGACACGGGCGAGACCTTCACGGAGGACATCGGCGACGACAACCCGGTCGCGATCTACGTGCCGGGCACGATGGCGCACGGCTACGAGGCGCTCACGGATTGCCTCTTCTGTTATTTCGTGACCGAGGAGTACGACCCGGCTGACCCCGACGAGCACGGCGTGCCGTGGAACGATCCGCGCGTCGTCGATCTGTGGAGCACGAAGTCCCCGATCCTGTCCGCACGCGACGAAGTCTGATCACCGGCGCCGGTGGGCAGCTCGGCCACGCGCTCGCCGAGGCGTTCCCGGAGGCGCGCGCGCTGACGCGCGCCGCGTGGGACGTGACCTATCCACCGCCGGAGGGCCTCGACGCCGAGCTCGTGCTGCACGCTGCCGCGTGGACGAACGTCGACGGCGCCGAGGACGACCCGCAGAGCGCCGCGGCGGTGAACGTCGGTGGGACGCTCAACGCGGCATCGCTCGGAGCGCCCCTCGTCGTGTGGTCGACCGACTACGTCTTCGACGGCACGAAGCGCACGCCCTACCTCGAGTCCGATGCACCGTGCCCGCTCGGCGCGTACGGGCGGACGAAGCTGCACGGGGAAGCGGCGGCCGGCGATCGCGCGTGGATCGTGCGCACGTCCTGGCTCTTCGGCCCGACCTCGCACAACTTCCTGCGCACGATGCTGCGCCTCGGCGCGGAGCGGGACGAGGTTGCCGTCGTCGACGATCAGCGCGGCGCGCCCACGTATGTCGGACATCTCGCGGAGGCGACGAAGGAGATCATCGGCCGCCCCTATGGCATCTATCACGTCGCTGCGGACGGCGATTGCACGTGGGCCGACTTCGCCGAGGCGATCTTCCAGGAGGCCGGCCTCGACACGCATGTGCGCCGCATCACGACGGCTGAGTTCGGCGCGCGCGCACCGCGGCCGGCGTACTCGGTGCTGCGGAGCGAGAAGGGCGCACCCACACTCCCACACTGGCGCGAGGGCCTGCGAGCCTGCCTCGAACGCCTAGAGGCTTGAGGTGGGTTTCTAGACCTGACCTAGACTCGACCGGCGCAGGGACGCGGCTAACCTTCGGTCCATGCGCGTTCTCGTCACGGGCGGTGCGGGCTTCATCGGCTCGCAGTTCGTCCGGCGCCTCGCCTTGCAGGGCGAGCGCGTCGTCGTGCTCGACAAGCTGACGTACGCCGGCAACCGTGCGAACCTCGAAGGCGTCGACCACGAGTTCTTCGAGGGCGATATCGCCGATCCCGCCGCGGTCGCACAGGCTGCCGACGGCGTCGACGCGATCGTCAACTTCGCGGCCGAGACCCACGTCGACCGCTCGATCATGGGACCGGCCGAGTTCATCCTCACCGACGTCCTCGGCACGCAGGTCCTGCTCGACCACGCCCGGCATCACGGCATCCGGCACCTCCAGGTCTCGACCGACGAGGTCTACGGCGACATCGACCTCGACGCCGCACCCTGCACGGAGGACGCGCCGCTGCGGCCGTCCAGCCCGTACTCGGCGTCGAAGAGCGGTGGCGACCAGCAGGTGCTCGCGTACGTCCGCACGTACGGCACGGACGCGCTCATCACCCGCGGTGCGAACACGTACGGGCCGCGGCAATACCCGGAGAAGTTCCTGCCGCTCTTCATCACGAACGCGTTCGACGGCGAGCGGCTGCCGGTGTACGGCGACGGCCGGCAGCGTCGCGAGTGGCTGCACGTCGAGGACCACTGCGCCGCGATCGAGGTCGCCCTGCGCAACGGCGGCACGGGCGAGGTCTACAACGTCGGCGGCCAGGAGCGCGAGAACATGGACGTCGTGCGGCGCATTCTCGACCTGACCGGCGCGAGCCCGGATCTCGTCCGCCATGTCGCGGATCGTCCCGGCCACGATCGCCGCTATTCCGTCGACTCGACGAAGCTCCGCGACCTCGGCTGGACGCCTGGGCGCTCGTTCGACACCGGCGGTCTCGAGGAGACCGTCGAGTGGTACCGCGAGCACCGCGAGTGGTGGGAGCCGATCAAGTCGGGCGACTACAAGCGGTACTACGCGCAGCAGTACGCGGCGCGGCTGGGCTAGCGTCTAGCACGCTTTCTGCGCGTCGGCGCGCAACGCGTCGATCTCGTCGCGGTGGCCCTGCACCGCCTCCGACCGGTCGAGCAGCCGCAGAACGTCCGCGCACTGCCCGAGCTTGCGGCGCGTATAGGCCAGGTTGTAGTCGGCGTACGCCTCGACGATCGATCCCGTCCCGCCGAGCTTCTGGACCGCCTGCTCGAGCAGCGGCAATGCCCCGCCGTAGTCGCCCTGTTTCATCTTCGTGAACCCGGCGTCGTTGAGCTGCGCGCCGCTTGCCGAGCTCGGCGGTGTCGTCGCCGGCGCGGGCGTCGTCGGCGTGGTGGTCGTCGTCGTGACGGTGCGGCCGGGCCCGGTGACGGTCTGCACGATCGTGCGCGGGCCCGCCTGCGAGGTGTGCTTCGAGCCTGGAGCGAGCACGGCGGCGAGCACGCCGCCGGCGACGAGCGCGGCCAGGAGGAGCACGACCCACCAGCGGCGCGCGCTTGCGTGCGTGACGACTCGCATCGGCATCGGCATCGGCGTCGGCGTCGGCCTCGGGTCGCGCAGCGCGCTCCGGAGCTCGCTCGCGAAGTCGGACGCCGTGGCGTACCGGTCGGCGGGATCCTTCGCGAGTGCACGATCGAAGACCGGATCGAGCGACGAAGGGAGCGCCGGATTGGCGGCGTGCACGGACGGCACCGGCGCGTTGATGTGGGCGAGCGCCTCGGCGGTCGGCGCCTCCGACTCGAACGGCCGCCTGCCCGCGAGCAGCTCCCAGGCGACGATGCCGAGGGCGTAGCGGTCGCTCGCGGCCGTGGCGCGCTCGCCTCTCGCCTGCTCCGGCGACAGGTAGCCGGCGGTGCCGAGAACCGTCCCCGTCTTCGTGAACGAGTCGAGGCCCGCGGCACTCGCGACGCCGAAGTCGGCCACCTTCACGTGATCGAGATCGTCGAGCAGCAGGTTCCCCGGTTTGACATCCCGGTGGACGACGCCGGCGTCGTGCGCAGCGTCGAGCGCGGCCGCCGCCTGGTCGAGCCAGTCGAGTACCTGCGCCGGGCTGCACGGCCTGCCGCCGGCGACGCGCTGCTCAAGCGAGCCGCCGGCCAGGTACTCCATGACGATGATCGGCCGACCGTCGCGCTCGCCCACGTCGTAGATGGTGACGATGTTGTGGTTGCCAGAGAGGCGGGCGGCGGCGAGCGCCTCCCGCTTGAAACGGGCCCGCAGGCTCTCGTCCTTCGCGTAGCGCTCCGCGAGCACCTTGACCGCAACCTCGCGGCCCAGCTCGCGGTCCGTGGCCACGTAGATCTCGCCCATGCCGCCGTGGGCGAGCGGACGTATATCGCCGTAGCGCCGTGGGAGCAAGATGTCGGGACGGGGAGGCATGCCAGGCCGGGCAACGAAAGCGTTGCCCCAGACGGCGGGATGGAAACGTTCGGTAAAGCCTGGCTGGAGGCCCGCGGCACCTCGGCTACCGTGGCCCGCGTGCGCCGCTGTGCCGTGCCCCTGGGTGCGTTCTGCCTGCTCCTGGGAGGACTCGGGTCGTCGCTCCTCGCCGCCGGGCCGCCCGCGGCGCCCGCCACCACCTCGTCGTCGACGGCGACCGTCGTGACGAGCGCAGCGCCGTCCATCCTGGTCGTCAGCGGCCACGGCTGGGGCCACGGGCTCGGGCTCAGCCAATGGGGCGCCTACGGCTACGCGAAGCACGGCTGGACGTTCGACAAGATCCTCGCCCACTACTACACGGGCACGACGCTCGGGCCCGCCAAGGTGTCGTCGGTCCGCGTGCTGCTCTCCTCTGGAAAGAAGGTGACGCTGGAGTCGCCCGGGCCGTGGAGCGTGGTGGACGCGACCGGCGCAAAGACGCCCCTCGACCCCGGCCCGCTCGTCCTGAAGGCGAAGCTCGCGATCGCAAGCCATCCCGACCTGCAGCCGCCGTTGACCTTTGCCGCCGCGCAGCCTCTGCTGGTCAAGAAGACGGCCTACCGCGGCCGGATCAAGGTGTCGAGTGACGGCAAGGCCCTGCAGGTGATCGACACGCTTCCCCTCGAGACGTATCTGAAGGGCGTGGTACCCGCGGAGATGCCGTCGGCCTGGCCGCCGGAGGCGCTCGAGGCGCAGGCGGTCGCCGCGCGCTCGTACGCGCTCGCGAATCTCACGGCCGGCAAGGCCTTCGACCTCTACGGCGACACCCGCAGCCAGGTCTTCGGCGGCGTCCCGGCCGAGAGTCCGGCCGCGAGCGCGGCCGTCGACGCGACGAAGGGTCAGGTCGTCCTCTACAACGGCAAGGTCGCGAACACGCTGTTCTTCTCCACGTCGGGCGGCCGCACCGCATCGGCGGCCGAGGCGACCGGGATCGCGGTCCCGTATCTCGTCCCGGTTGCCGACCCGTACGACACGGCCTCGCCCTACCACGACTGGGGGCCGATGCTGCTGGACGCGGGGATCGTCGCGAAGGAGCTAAAGCTCGCGTCCCCGATCGCCGACCTGCAGGCCTCGAGCGGGCCCTCGGGCCGCGTCAAGTCGCTGACGGTCGTCTCGGACGACGAGTCGCAAGTGACCATGACCGGCAACCAGGTGCGCGGCGCGCTCGAGCTGCGCTCGACGTGGTTCACGCCGGCGCTCCTGCAGCTCCTTCCGCGGTCGAAGACGATCACCTACGGCGGCGCGGTCTCGCTCACGGGACGCGCTCGCGGAGTCGAGACGGTCTCGCTCGAGGAGAAGGCGTTCGGCCTCGGCTGGGCGCCCGCCGGCGAGCTGCTCCTCGACGGCAACGGCGCCTTCGCGACGATCGTACGGCCGCAAACCGCCACGCAGTACCGGCTCGCGTGGGGAAACGTGCGCGCCGGGCTCGCGAAGATCGCCGTCGCCGTGCGCGTCGACGCGACGATCCAGCACGGCGCTGCGTCGGGCACGACCAGGCCGGCGGTCGCGAATGCCGCCGTGGAGCTGCAATGGAGCGCCGACGGGACGACCGGCTGGCAGACGGTCGCGACATCCACGACCGACGCCTCCGGAGCGTTCGCGCTCACGGCGCCGGGCGCCGATCCCGGTTCCTATCGCGCGCGGGTCGCGCCCGGCCACGGCCTGGCGCCGGGCCTGTCCAAGATCTCCTGTTGCTGAAGCTCGTCCTGGCAGCCGTTCTCACCGCGGCGGCTCTCGCCGCGCCGGCGCTCGCCTTCGACAACACCGAGCCGCTCGCCGACAAGCAGTGGTACCTGACGAGCGACAACGCGTGGACGTACTGGCCGACGACGCCGAAGCTGTTCCCGGTCAACGTCGCCGTGATCGACAGCGGGATCGACGGAAACCACCCGGATCTCGTCGGGCGCGTCGTCGCGGCGCGTTCCTTCGTCGGGGGCTCGCCCTCTCGCGACGACCAGGGGCACGGCACGTTCATCGCGTGCCTGATCGGCGCGAACCCGGCGAACAACGAGGGGATCGCGGGGCTCGCGATCAATGCCAGGCTGATGATCGCGAAGGTAGTCGACAACAGCGGCACGATCTCCCTGGAGGGCGAGGTCGCGGCCATCCGGTGGGCCGTCGACAACGGAGCCCGCGTGATCAACCTCAGCCTCGGCGGCGTCCGCGACCCGCTCAACCCCAAGCTCGACACCTATTCGCCGCTCGAGCAGGCCGCCGTCGAATATGCGTACTCGCGGGGGGTCGTGGTGGTGGCCGCGGTCGGGAACGGCCCCCAGTCGCCGGCGACCCCGTGGGGCTTCGCGCACTATCCGGCGGCGCTGCCGCACGTGATCGGCGTCAGCGCGATTCGTCAGGACGGCGTCGTCCCGGACTACTCGAACCGCGACGCGATCTACAACGACATCGCCGCGCCCGGCGCTTCGATTTTCTCCACGATCCCGCAGCAGCTCGTCTCGACGACGGCCGACTGCGCGTCCCGGCCCTACTCCGACTGCGGCCCGAACGAGTTCCAGGAGGGGATCGGGACGTCGTTCGCCGCTCCGCAGGTGAGCGCGGCGGCAGCGCTCCTGCTCGGGCAGGATCCTGCGCTGAAACCCGACCAGGTCTCGTGGCTCCTCGAGCGCAGCGCCGACGACGCGACCACGGCGACGGGTTGCGCGAAATGCACGGCGGGACGCGACATCTACACGGGGTGGGGAAGACTCGACGTGCTGAACGCATTGACGATGCTCGGCGCCACGCCGCTGCCCGCAACCGATCATTACGAGCCGAACGACGATGCCGGCCCGTGGGCGCACGCGCTGCCGCCGCTGCCGCGGACGATCAGCGCGTCGCTCGACTTCTGGGACGACAACACGGACGTCTACCGCGTGACCGTGACAAAGGGCGCGCGGCTCTTCGCGCGGCTGTCGACGCCCGCGCCGGTGCAGCTCGCGCTCTGGGCCCCCGGCACGAAGCGCGTCGAGCTGACGCCCGGCGCGAAGCTCGTCGACACGCGCGTCGCGCGCTCCCGCCGCATCGGCCGCCAGTTGCGGCTCGCCTACCGTGCGCCGGCGACGGGCGTGTACTACCTGGAAGCGAAGCTCGTCTCGCCGGTCCGCAATCCCGTCGAGTACCGGCTCTCGCTCACGCGCCATTAGCGTTTGATGAGCGCTCGCCCTTAGGCTGGCGGCAACGCCGACCGAAGGAGAGCGCGTGATGAAGCGCGTAGTCATGTGCTGCGCCGGACTGCTGCTGATCACCTCGCCCGCGGCGCTCGCCGCAGGGGCGGGGGGTGGGGGCGGCGGCGGCAAGATCGTCTTCGCCAGCAACCGGGCGGACGGGGAGCGCGAGCTCTACGTCGTCGACGCGGACGGCTCGGGCGAGCATCGCCTGACGTTCGACGACCTGTTCGAGCGTGGCCCCGCGTGGTCGCCGAACGGCAGCCGCGTCGCGTTCGCCGGCCGCGCTCCCGACGGGACCTGGGACATCTACACGGTCGACGCCGTCGGCGGCGGCCTCACACGGCTGACGTCGGACGCGGAGCGCGACGACAACCCGCGGTGGACGGCCGACGGCCGCATCGTCTGGCAGCGCGGGCCGTTCTTCTGCCCGTGCAGCGAGTGGATCATGAACGCCGACGGCTCACAGCGGGCCGAGTTGCCGCTCGCGGGCAACATCCTCACCGCAGACCCGGCTCCCGCCGGGAACCGGATCGCCTACGCGACGGATGCCGGCGGCTCGTGGTCGCTCCACGTCGCCACGCTCGACGGCAAAGGCGACCGGCAGATCACGACAGGGCCGGCCGCGTTCGGCGACTTCAACCCGCGCTGGGCGCCGCACGGAGACGATCTCTCGTTCCTGCGCGACGACACGGGCAGCAACAACGACATCTACGTCGTGCACGCGAACGGCAGGGATCTGCGGCAGGTCGTGGCGACGCCGTCGGACAACGAGTTCTGGCAGGCGTGGTCGGCTGACGGAAGCTCGATCGTCTACCAGTCCGGAAACGACGCTCGCATCCGCTCCGTGTCACTGGCCGACGGCAGCATCGGCGACGTCGGAACGGCGCCGTCCGCTCCCCTCGACGAGGCGTTCGACGAAGGCGTGCGGGACGCGAGCCTCTGGCACCAGATCAACGACCCGGGTGGCACGATCGGCGAGCAGGACGGAAGGCTCGTCGCGTCCATCTCGGGCACGGGCGTTCCCGGCGGACAGTTCGACCAGATCGACGAGCACTGGGGCTCGCAGTGCCGGCTCGCCGGCGACTTCGACTACCAGGTCGACTACACGCTCCTCACCTGGCCGCAGCACGGCGGTTTCTTCGCCACGCTCAACGCGTTCTTCGCGGACGGCGCGGTGGCGCGCGTGTCGACGCCGTTCGACGCGCCGTTCGACCAGTCGTACAACGCTTGGGCGAACATCACCGTGCCGTTCACGTTCAACCAGCTGAACACGCTCGATCTGGCCGGGTCGATGCGGCTCACCCGCACCGACGGCGTCTACCGCGCCTACGTCCGCTCTCCCGGAGCCGACTGGACGTTGCTCCTGGCCGTGCCGGGCGTCAACGGGACGACGACGTACGGCATGGGCTTGTCGACACCGGCGGCGAGCTTCGGCCACCTCGACGGAAGCGTCGCCTACGACGACTTCCGGCTGAACTCGGGTGCTCTCTCCTGCCCGAGCTGGTGGCAGGACTTCTCGCCCGACGTCGCGCATGACGGCGGAGCGGGAGGTTAAGGGATAGAGGCTAGCCGCCGTTCTCGCGCAGCTCGTTGTCGGCGACGTCGCGCAGCACGCGCGCCGGGCTGCCGACGACGAGCGTGCGCGGGGGCACGTCCTTCGTGACGACGGCGCCTGCGCCGACGAAGGCCTCTTCGCCGACCTCGATGCCCGGACAGAGGATCGCGCCGCCGCCCACGCGGGCGCTGCGGCGGATCGTCGGCCCCTTCATCAGCTCCTTGCGCCTCTCCGTCCGGCCCATGAAGTTGTCGTTCGTCGTGACGACGCACGGCGCAATGAAGACGTCTTCCTCGAGCGTTGAGTAGGCGGTGATGTAGGCCTCGGCCTGGATGCGCGTGCCGGTGCCGACGGTCGTGTCGTTCTCGATCAGCGAGCCGCGCCCGAGGACGCAATCGTCGGCCAGCTCGACCCGCTCGCGTATGCACGACTGGTCGCCGACGATGCAGTTGGCGCCGATCGTCGAGCCCGCGAAGACGATCGCGCCGGTCGAGATCACGGTCCCGTCGCCGATCTTCGCCGGCGGCAGCGGCTCGCGCCGCGCCGTCGACTTTGCGCCGAGCGACGGCTGCTTGCCGACGACGGCGTGCTCGAGGACGCGGACGCCTTCGCCGAGCACCGTGCCCTCGTACACGATCGCGGACGGATGAACGTCGGCCATTCCGGGGCTCAGCCGTCCAGCGAGTTGGTCAGCATCTCGAGCGCGCGCACGACGCGTGCCCCGTCCCGCGCGACCTTGGCCTTGTCGTGCTTGCCGCCGATCAGCTCGAGGAAGTAGCTGCACTCGAGGCGCAGCGGCTCGTCGGTCGAGATCTTCGGAATGTAGATGTCGCCGGAGCGCGTCATCCACTCACCGTACGTCTCTGCGCGCTTCCACGGCGACTTCTCGTAGACCGTCACCTTGCGCTCCAGCTCCATGTCGTCGAATACGACCATCTTCTCGCGCCCGACGACCGTCATCCGCCGCATCTTGTGCGGGTCGAGCCACGACAAGTGCATGTGCGCGATCTTGCCGCTCGGGAAGCGCAGGTAGCAGAAGACGACGTCCTCGACGCCGGGCGTGAGGAAGTCGCGACCCTGCGCCGTGGCGACCTCGGGATCCTCGTCGAGCAGGTAGAGGATCACGGAGAGGTCGTGCACGCCCAGCGACCAGAGCGCGTTCTCGTTCGTGCGCACGATCCCGAGGTTCTGGCGGTTGCCGTAGACGCACAGCACCTCGCCGAGCTCGCCGGCGTCGATCAGCTCCTTCAGCTTGACGACGCCCGGGTGGTAGAGCAGCAGGTGCCCCGGCATGAGCACGCGGTCGTGCTCGGTGGCGAGGCTCACGAGCTCGTCCATCTCGGAGCGGCGCATCGCCGGCGGTTTTTCGACCATCACATGCTTCCCCGCCTCGAGCGCGCGCTTCGCGAGCGCGTAATGCGTCGGCACGGGCGTCGCGACCACGACCGCGTCGACGTCGTCGTCGGCGAGCACCTCGTCGAAGTCGTCGGTGACTCTCGCGTCCGGGTAGCGCCCGCCGAAGCGCTCGCGCAGCTGCGGGTCGAGATCGACGAGCCAGGCGAGCTCGGTCAGCTCGTCGAAGTTGCGAACGAGGTTCGGGCCCCAGTAGCCCAGGCCCGCCACTGCGACCTTGGTCACAGCTTCCAGACCTTGCCGTCGCCCTCGTATCCCTTCGTCGCGTTGCGGAAGTCGACGATCACGTGCCCGCGGCGCACGACCTCGCGGTAGTCGATGCCGGAGTGGTTGGTTACGATCGCGATGCAGTCGTACGCGTCGGGCTCGAGCGCGACGGAGTGCATTCCGTCGAACTCCGGCACGTGGGGGTCGTGATAGGAGACGTCGCCGCCCGCGTTGCGCAGCAGGTGGATCAGCTTCTCGGCCGGAGACTCGCGCATGTCGCCGATGTCCGGCTTGTAGGCGACCCCGAGGATCAGGATCTTCGACCCGGCGACCGACTTGTTCGCACCGTGGTTGAGCGCCTGCGAGATCAACGATCGGCAGAAGTACGGCATGTTGTTGTTGACTTCGCCGGCGAGCTCGATGAAGCGCGTCGAGAAGTCGAACTCGCGTGCTTTCCAGGTGAGGTAGAAGGGATCGATCGGGATGCAGTGGCCGCCGAGGCCCGGGCCCGGCTTGAACGACGCGAAGCCGAACGGCTTCGTCGCGGCGGCGTCGACGACTTCCCAGACGTCGATCTCCATCCGGTCGCACAGCTGCGCGAGCTCGTTGACGAGCGCGATGTTGACGGCGCGATAGATGTTCTCGAGCAGTTTCGTCAGCTCGGCGGCGTCGGGCGTCGAGACCTCGTGCACGGTGTCGATCGCGATGCGGTACACGTCCGCCGCAGCCTTCGTCGACTCGGGGCTGATGCCGCCGACGACCTTCGGCGTCGTCTTCGTCGTCCAGTCCTCGCGGCCGGGATCGACACGTTCGGGTGACATCGCGAGGTGGAAGTCCACGCCTGCCGTGAGGCCCGAGCCCTCCTCGAGGATCGGCTGCAGGACCTCGCGCGTCGTCCCCGGCCACGTCGTCGACTCGAGGATCACGACCTGTCCGCGCTGCAGCACCGGCGCGAGGCTCTGCCCCGCCCGCTCGATGTACGACAGGTCCGGCTCGCGCTGGCGGGAGAGCGGCGTCGGGAGCGCGATCAGCACCGCGTGGGCGCGCTTCGCCTGCTCGTAGTCGGTCGTGGCGACGACGAGCCCCTTCTCCGTGAGCGCCGCGAGGCGTTCGGAGCTGACGTCCTCAATGTGGCTCTCGCCGCGGTTCAGCGCATCGACGACGTGCTGTTGCACGTCGATGAGCAGCACCCGGCTCCCGGCCTCGCCGAAGGTCGCGGCGAGCGGCACGCCGACGTATCCCGCGCCGATGACGGCGACGTCGTACAGGCTCTCCTCCGGCACGGCGCTCAAGGGTACAGGGCGGCCGCGATGCGTTCGGCGGCGTGGCCGTCCCCGTACAGCTCCGGCGCGCCGGCCGGGAAACGCGACTCGTCCAGGGCGCGGGCCAGGCCGCCCGGCTCGACGAGCGTGTTCGCGCCCGCCTGCACCGTCGCCACCCACTCCGTGTTGGGGCGCACCGTGACGCACGGGACGTGCAGCCAGTACGCCTCTTTCTGCAGGCCGCCGGAGTCGGTGAGGACGCACTCGGCCGCCGCGAGGAACGCGAGCATCTCCAGGTAGCCGAGCGGCTCGATCGCCTGCACGTTCGGGGGCAGCGGGATCCCGTGCTCGTCGAGCACGTGCCGCGTGCGAGGGTGCACGGGAAAGACGAACCGCCGCCCGCTCTCTGCGAACGCGGCTGCGATCTTGCGCAGCCGGTCCGGCTCCGTGTTCGCCTGCCGATGGATCGTCACGGCCACGTACGGCCCCTCGTAGGGGTTCTCGAGCCGCTGCGCGATCGGTAGGAAGACCCGCGTTGCATCCGCCATCACGTCGCCGACGAGCTCGATGCGGCCCTCGACGCCCTCGGCCGTGAGCTGCTCCGCCGAGCGCGTGTCGGGCACGAGCAGCAGCGCGGACAGCCGGTCGACCTCGATCCGGTTCCGCTCTTCGGGCATCGAGAGGTCGAAGCTCCGGAGACCCGCCTCCACGTGGGCCACCGGCACGCCGCCGGCCGCCCGCGCCCCGGCCGCCGTCGTGTTCGTGTCGCCGTAGACGAGAACCCAGTCGGGACGCTCGCGCGCGACGGCCTCGCGGATCGGCGCGGTCATCGCTTCGGTGTCTGCGGTACGCAGGTCGAGCCGGTATGCGGGCTCGGGGATCGAGAGCTCGTCGAAGAAGACCTGCGACATCTCCGGGTCCCAGTGCTGCCCCGTGTGCAGGACGATCTCGTCGATCCCGGCGGCCCGCAGGGCGACCGACAAGGGTGCCGACTTGATGAACTGGGGACGGTTGCCGACCACCGAGAGCACACGCATGAGGGCGCTACGATACGCGGCGCTTGAAATCGGAAAGACAAGCGGGCCGTTAGCTCAGCTGGTAGAGCAGGGGACTCTTAATCCCAAGGTCGTAGGTTCGATCCCTACACGGCCCATCCTCGCAGTAAGGTGCTGCCGTGAGCATCTTGCGCAAGTTCTTCGAATTGTTCCGCCCGACGCCGAAGACGCCGGAGGAGATCGCCGCCCAGGCCGAGTCGGACCGGCTGCGCGACGAGATGGAGACGATCCGCCTGAGCCAGCGCTCGGCCGCCGGCGAGAACTACCAGTCGGGCCGCGGCTCCGGCCGTTGACGTAGAACGCCGTCAGTACTCGTCGGCGAAGTCCCACACGCGGAGGGCGCCCGGCTCGAGACGGATCAGCGTGTCGTCGGCGAGCCGCGCCGCCTGGGCAGTTCCGTCGGCGTCTCCCAGATAGCGGACGGCGATCCGGCGGGCCGCCTCCGGTGCGCCGTCGACAACCAGCCGAGCTGCCGCGCGGAGCTCGACGCCGCGATAGGGCGGCGACTGCTCGCAGACGACGAGGCTCGCGTGCGGATCGCGGCGCAGGTGACGAACCTTGACGCCGTCGCCGTTGGTCGCGACGGTGAAACCGCCGTCGCGCCATTCGTGCCAGACCGGCGAGAGGAGGACGGTCCCGTCGCGGCGATATGTCGCGAGCACCGCGAGCAAAGGCAGCTCGAGCAGGTCGCCGACATCGTCGAGGGCGAGGTCCTTCCGCATCGGGTCAGCCTAGGGACCCGACCACCGTCCGTCCGACCCTGGAGGTTCGTCCAGTAGGCGGAGGGACACCTCGCCACTAGGTTTCTCCCTTCCGCCGCAGCCTTGCGGCATGGACGGAAACGAGGAGACAGTGAGGGGGTCGAAGAGGATCTGGGGCGCGGCTGCGCTCGCGCTGATCGCCGCGGTCCTGCTGGCGCTGGCCGGCGGCGCGTCCGCGTACCCGCCCGGCTCGCCCGAGGCTCAGCTCGGGACGACGCGTACGGAGCTGATCGCGCTCCGCGGGTCGCTCACCACCCCCTCCGCGCGCTTGTGGCTCTCGCGCTCGGTCGCAAGCCTCGGCTGGTCGATCGACGCCGACTGCTGGGCGAGCGAAGGCCAGTGGCCAGACGGGCTCAGCGCGGGGCGGTGCTGGCAGGGGATCAGGGTCGCGCTCCATCGCCTGGCAGCGGCCGACGCATCGGGAGAGCTCGCCGCGAAGGCGCACCCCCAGATCCTCGAGATCGTGAACATGGTCAAGGGCCTCGCGGAGACGGCGTCGAGCATGGCGTCTTCGTTCAGGTTCCTGCAGGACCCAGGTGGGTTCGCGCGGTGGTGGAGCATTCAGCACGACATCGATCTCGGTGACCGACACCTGTTGCTCGACGCTCGCTGGGCGTTCAACGACTACCTGCGAGCCTGGGGGCGATGGGGGAACACGTCTCTCGACTATCCGCCGATAGCGACCGCGTTCGGCGCCGAGACGGTACAGCCGAAGGTGGACTCCAACCCGGCAGGCTCGGCCGAGGCGTTCCAGGTCGGCGCGACCGGGTCCGCCCTCTCCCGGATCAACATCTATGTCGACCCGGGCTCGACGGCGACGTCCCTCGTCGCCGGCATCTACGCGGACGGCGAAGGCGGTCCGGGGCAGTTGCTCGCGCAGGCCTCGACGCCGCTCGCTCAGGGAGGCGGCGACTGGAACACGGTCCACGTCCCGAAGACGGCGCTCACTCCGGGCGCCACCTACTGGATCGCCATCCTCACACCCGACGGCGGCGGCACGCTCCGCTTCCGCGACCGCTGCTGCCGCGGCGGCGGCACGTCGCTCACCGCGATGAGCCTCGAGACGCACCTGACGGTCCTGCCGGCGACCTGGTCCACCGGCCGGCAGTTCAAGGACGGCCCGCTCACCGTCTTCGGCACGGACTGAGCACGACGAAGGCCCGCCGGAGCGGGCCTTCGTTTGCTGCGTTCTGCGGCAGCGTGCTCAGAACGGCGCGATGCGGGTCGGCTTGTCCCAGGCGACGCGGATCAGCTCCGCCTCTGACTCGACGAGGCCGAGCTCGGGCCGCGGCTGGGCCGCCGTGCGCTTGCCGTTCGGGCGCCTGGGCGCCGTCGTGTCCCACGAGAGACGGTTCATGAGTGCACCTCCTGCACCGAATTGGAGTCGTGGGCGGGCGGCGTGCTCTGCGGCGCGGGCGCCCGCGTGATCGTGATGTCGCCGGAGACGGTCTTCGCCCGGACCTCGACGAGCGGTCCGTCGCCGGCGGGGGCCTCGGTGGTCAGCTCGAGCTCGGAGCTCGTGTCCCCGCTGACGGTGTTGCAGTCGAGATAGACCTTCGAGCCGCGGCGCACACCGATCCGGACATCACCGGAGACGGAGTGCGCGGCGACGTTTCCCCGCATGACGGCGCCGTGCTGCTGGTCGCCGCTGACGGTGTTGGCGCTGACGTTGTCGTACGCCTCGCCGATCGCAAGGTCGCCGGACGCCGTCTGGACGTTGACGGGGCCGTGCGCGATGTCGAGCTCGATGTCGCCCGACGCCGTCTGGACGTTGACGCCGCCGCGGATCTCGCGGACGTTGACGTCCCCGCTCGCGCTCTTCACGTTGACGCCACCCTCGACCATCGTCGCCTCGACGTCGCCGGACGCGGTCGTCACGTTCAGCCCGCCGATCGTTCCGCTCACCCGGAGATCGGCCGACTTCGACCGCACCGAGACGAGCGAGCCGCGGGGGCAGCGGATGCGGCACGAGATGCCCGACCGTCCGAACACGATCGAGAAGCTGAAGCCGCGGCTCTTGTGCGGCACGTCGACGATCAGCTGCGGGCGGCCGTGGTGCTCGTGCAGCTCGATCCGCGCCTCGTCGACGAGCCGTTGCGACTCCTCGTCGTGCGCGACGAGCTCGAGCTCGATGCGGCCCTCGAGCGACGGGTCGACCTCGATGTCGCCGGACGCAAGCCGGACGTCGATCTCTGCCGGGCCGTCGACGTCGAATGCCTTCTGCATCGTTTCCTCCTAACTCTGGGCGTAGCCCGACAGGCGCTTGCCGCTGACGTGCACGGGGCGCGATTCGGTCGCCCGCGCGATTGCTCGCACGAGCCACGCGTTCGTGGAGATGCCCTCGCGCGCCGAGGCCTTCTCGACCGCGGTCTTGAGCGACTCCGGCAGGCGCAGACTGATGCGCGCCGAGAGCTCCTCACCCGTCGCCGCGCCGGCGGCATCGCCGGACGTGTCGACGAACACGAGCTCGGGCTCCTGGCCGGCGAGGCGGACCTCGATGTGGCCGGAGGGCAACTTGGACGAGAGCTCCACGGCGGCCTGCGAGAGCAGGTCGAACAGCTTCAGCCGCAGGTTCGAGGTCAGCGCCTCGCTGAGGCGCCGGGCGATCTGGGCCGAGCGCTCGTCGCCGAGCTCGGCGAGCCCCTGCAGGTCCTCCTGGATTCCCTCGAGCACGATCGTCAGATTCATGATGACAGCACTATGACATCACCACTGGTGTCTGTCAAGCGTCTATCGAGCATCTAGGAGGCGTCAGAGAGACGCTCCGGCGCTGTCGGATGCGAAAACATCCAGTAGTAGAGCCATTTCGGCGGGGAGAGATCGCTGAGATTCGTCGTCGCGAGATCGTGATGGAGCGCCCGGTAGGCCGCCCGGTCGCCCGTCAGATCGAGCGAGAAGCGGTCCGCGACGCGTTCGAACCGGCGCGCGAGCGCGCTGCCGGCCGGGAGCAGGGCGAGCTCCAGCGCGAGCCCGAGCAGGAGGATGAACGCCGTGTCGCGGGGCACGGGATGCGGCCGGAGCAGGCGCAGCACGATCACGAACCCGGCGGCGCCCGCCATCGCGAGCGCGGTCAACACCGCGACGTGGCGGCGCACCCGGTGGCCGAGCTCGTGGGCGAGGACGACCGCGACCTGCTCCTCGGGCGTCGCGAGCAGCGTGTCCCAGAGAACGACGCGTCGCGTCTTGCCGATGCCGGAGACGTAGGCGTTCGTCTTGGTCGTCCGGCGGCTCGCGTCCGCGACGAGGATGGCGCGCACCGGTGCGCCCGCCTGCGCGGCGAGCGCGTGGAGGCGCCGCGCGAGCGCCTCGTCTTCGAGCGGCCTGAAGCGATTGAACACGGGCTCGAGCACCACCGGTGCGAGGAAGCCGAGCAGGAACACGAGCAGCGCGGCGCCGATCGCGGTCGGCCAGACCCAGCCGTGCGGGAACCGCCGTGCGAGCCAGAAGAGCGGCGCGAGCGCGACCAGCAGGAGCAGTGCGTCGATCACGATCTCCTTTCCGCGGTCGACCGCCCAGCCCTGCGGCGACTGCGTCGCGAAGCCCCCCGCGCGGTCGTGGTGGTAGCGCCACCACGCGACCGGCAAGCGCGCCGCGGCGGCGATCGTGCCGATCGCCGGCGGGGCGGCGAGGAGCGGCAGCGACAGCTGCGTGAGGAGGCCGAGCACCGCCGCAGACAGGACGAGGTCGAGCAGGAGCGCGACGTAGCGCGGGCGGTGATAACTGCGGGCGCGCGCCATTTCCTGCGTCGTAAAACCGGTCATAGGCTTAACACGAAAGACAACGGGGACTACCTAGTCTCTGTCAATGACGACCGACGCAAGCGCAGCTCCTCGCAGACCGACACCCAATCTGACCGCGCAGTGGCGGTCGTTGACGCGAGCCGCCACGTTCGTCGCCGTGCTCACGTCGCCTGCCGTCTTCGTGTGGCTGCACAACCGCCAAGGGCTCGCGCTGCGGTACGCGCTGCTGCTGACGGTGATCGAGGTGGCCGGCTTCCGCGGGCTCGTCGACCTCGCGTTCCGCCGGGTCCTCGAGACGCCGAGCCTCTTCGGCGAAGAGAGCGTGGAGCTGCGCGACGACGACATCGTCGCCCGGCGGCGTGTCGCCTTCTGGCGCATGGTCTGGAAGCTCGTGCGCTTCGTGCTCGTCCTCGTCACGCTGCTCTGGATCGTGCTCGACTTTTTCGGGCACGGGCTCAGCTGGGGCGAGACGGCAGGCTCCCTGTGGCACGGCCTCAGCCATCTCTGGAGCCCGAACTCGTTCGGCACGTTCATCTCGCTGCCGTTCTTCTTCCTCTTCAACTTCCTGATCTTCATGGGCCCGATGCTCGCGATGGGCATCTCGCAGATCCGCGGCTACCAGCCCGGCGACGCGGAATGGGGCGTGAAGCTCGAGCACGTACGCGGCCAGGCCGAGGCGAAGGAAGAGATCCGCCGGATCGTCACGCTCTGGCAGTCCGGCGAGCGGTTCGAGCGCGCGGGCGGCAAGCGCGAGCGCGGCCTGCTCTTTCTCGGCGCGCCGGGCACCGGCAAGACGATGCTCGCGAAGGCGATCGCGACCGGCTTCAACTCGCCGTTCGTCACCATCCCGGGCTCCGGCTTCGCGCAGACGTTCATCGGACTCGACTCGATCCTCGTCCGCTACCTCGCACGCAAGGCGAAGCGGCTCGCGCGCAAGTGGGGCGGGCAGTGCATCGTCTTCATCGACGAGATCGACGCGGTCGGCAGGCGGCGCAGCACGCTCGGCGACAGCCTGCCCTCGTTCCGGGAGCCGACGTTCGAGCCGTCCGGCGACCTCGTGCTGGAGACGCGGGCCTGGCGCGAGAAGCAGTTCGAGCTGCGCGCACCCGAGCGCCCCGAGCCGTCGCGATTCGTGCGCATCGTCAACCAGGTGCCGGGCGGCAGCGTGTTCGGCGGCGGCAGCGGCCAGATGGCGCTCAACCAGCTGCTCGTCGTCATGGACGGCCTGGACAGTCCGCCGCTCGGGAAGCGCGTGCTCACGAACGGCGTCAACACACTGCTCGACGCGCTCTACTTCGTCCCGCCCCGCGTGAAGGGCCGCCGGCTTCGGCTGCCACCGCCGCGCCCGCGGAACGAGCAGATCTACTTCATCGGCGCGACGAACGTCCCGATCGAGCAGCTCGATCCTGCGCTCACTCGGCCGGGCCGCATGGGCCGTCACGTCTGGTTCCGCACGCCCACGAAGAGCGACCGGTTGGACATCTTCGACCTCTACCTCGGCCGCGTCTCCCACGTCGTGGACCTGGACCGGCCCGAACGCCGCGACGAGCTTGACCGCATGACCATGGGCTATTCGCCCGCGATGATCGAACAGGTCTGCTCGATGGCGCTGACGGTCGCTCACCACACGGGGCGCGAGGCGTTCGGCTGGGAGGACATCGTGAACGCGATGACGACGGTCGAGTCCGGCACCGCGATCGACATCGAGTACGTGCCCGACGAGACACGCGCGGTCGCGATCCACGAGGCCGGACACGCGCTCGCTGCGCATGCGTACCTGAAGGGGGCGGAGTCGACCCGCCTGTCGATTCGCAGGCGCGGCGGTTCGCTGGGCCACCACATGGCGTTGCAGAAGGAGGAGCGCTTCTCGTCGTGGCGCAGCGAGGAGATGGCGCGGTTGATCTGGGCGCTCGGGGCGATGGCGGCCGAGCGTGTGTTCTACGGCGAGAACTCGACCGGTGTCGGCGGCGACGTGCAGGCGGCGACGGACCGCGCCGCGTGGATGGTCGGCGCGTGTGGGATGGCGCCCGAGCACATGGAGCTCCGTTGTGACGACGAGTCGGAGGACGAGGCGCGCGAACGCGTGATGAAGCGCTTCCAGCGGATCGGCACGCAGATCGTGAACCGCACGCACGCGGGGAGCGCGGAGTCCGCAGTGCTGCACGACCCGAGCCAGCGCCAGATGGTCGAGCAGCTGCTCGGCCAGGCATATCTCGCCGCGCACCACCTGATGGAGGCGAACCGCGACGCGGTCGCGCGAGTCGCCGACGAGCTCGTCGAGAAGCGTGAGCTGTACGGAGACGACGTCGTCCGGCTGCTCGATGCCCAGAAGATCGCACTGCCGGAGCTCGACCTGACGAAGGACGAGGCATGGCCGCGCCTCTGAGCGAACGGCCGGAAGGCCAGAAGCACATGTTCCGGCTCGCCTACGGCGTGCTCGCACTCGCCTTCTGGATCTCCGTCGCGGGGTTCGTCGTGCTGATCGTCCGGCCGAACCACTCGAAGCCGATCGTCTGGTCGGCGTGGAAGCCGGATACGCAGGGCCTGCCCGGCGCGCGCGAGATCAGCCTGCGCGTCGCCTCGCAGTACCGGGGCGCGAACGGCGTGCAGCTCGTCGCGGTCCAGCCGCACGGTGCGCAGGTGCAGGGCTTGAGGCTCGAGGCGATCGGCGTGCGCAGGCTCAGCTCCGGCGGCCAGATCGACCCGTACATCGGCATGTACGGCACCGACAAGACCCTCATCTACGCCTTCTGCGGCCTGCAGACCAACTGCGGGGTGCAGGGGGAGAGCACCCCGGAGCGCGAGCGTGCCCTGCGCCGCGCGGCGCTCGAGCTCTCGCTCTACTCGTTCAAGTACCTGAAGGGCGTCGACCAGGTCGTCTCGCTCGTCCAGTCGGTGAAGTCGGGCGGGACGAGCGCGGTCTTCCTGCGCAAGGACGATCTGATCCCCGAGCTCAGGCACCCGTTGCGGGACACCCTGCCGCTCGCGGCGGCGCCGGCCGCCGACGCCAAGGACGCGGTGGAGGCGCCGGTGATCGACGCCCTCACGCTCTCGAACACGTTCCCGGCGCACTTCGAGCCGCTTCCCGACGGCGACGCGATTCTCGTGCTCGACGTGGAGAACCAGGTCTCGCCCTGAATTCCTCCTAGGCGACTCGGGTCTTCAGCAGTACCCTGAGCGCGGAGATCGTCTACCTGCCGCGGGGGGTGTCTTGAGTCGAACCGCCGAGAGCTCGACGTTCGCCCTCGCCGGTGCGCGCGAGCTGTTCGAGGTCGTCCTGGCAAACCTGCACGAGGGCGTCGTCGTGGCGGGCGCCGACGGCCAGCGACTCTACGTCAACGACGAGGCCGCGCGGCTGACCGGCTATGCGTCGGCCGAGGAGATGCGCCTCGCGCCGCAGGACGAGGCGCGCTCGCGCTTCGAGATCTTCGACATCGACGGGAAGCCGCTCCCGCCGGGGCGCCTGCCCGGCAGCCGCGCGCTCGCCGGCGAGGACACCGAGCCGATGCTCGTCCGCTTCAGGCTCGGGCCCGACGGGCCCGACCGCGTGTCGGAGGTGCGCGCCCTCGCCGTGCGTGACGCGAGCGGGTCCGTGCGCTACACGATCACGTTCTTCCGCGAGGTGACGGACGAGCTCGCGCGCACGGACGAGCAGCGTGCCAACGCCGACGAGTATGCGGCGCTCTACCGCGAGGCCGAGCGCACGACGGCGCTGCTCGATGCGCTCTACGGCGCGGCCCCCGTCGGCCTCGGCTTCTGGGACCGCGAGCTTCGTTACGTGCGCGTCAACGAGAAGCTGGCCGAGATCAACGAGCGCCCGGCGGCCGACCATGTCGGCCGCACGTTCGCGGAGGTCGTGCCGCAGCTCGCGCACCTGCTCGAGCCGATGGCGCGGCGCGTGCTCGAGAGCCGTGAGCCCGTGATCGCCCTCGAGGTCGTCTCCGGGACGCCGAGCACGCCAGAGGCGACGAGGCACTGGCTCGCGAGCTACTACCCGGTCTTGTCGCCCGAAGGCGAGGCCCTCGGCGTCGGCTGCGTCGTCGAGGAGATCAGCGAGCGGCGGCGCGCCGAGCAACGCACGGAGCTGCAGCTCGCGGTGACGCGCATTCTCGCGGAGTCGGACGCGACGGAGGACGCGGTGCCGCGGGTGCTCGAGGCGATCTGCCGGACGCTCGACTGGGACGTCGGCTGCTACTGGTCGACCGACCCGGACCCCGATCAGCCGACCGTCACCTGGGCCAGGCCGGGCCGGCAGCTGGACGGGTTCCTCGCGATGACGAAACGCGCGATGCTCTCGCCGGACACGCTTGCGGGCCGCGTGGCCCTGTCGGGGTCGCCGGAGTGGCTGTCCGACCTTCCCGTCGGGACGACCGCTTCCGTCGCGGCTGCGGAGGGGCTCCGCTCAGGCGTCGGTTTCCCCGTGCCCGTCGACGGCGAGGTCGCCGGCGTGCTCGAGGCGTTCTCGTCGTCGCGGCTCTCCGAGGACGGCGAGTTGCTCCAGACGCTGACCGCGATCGGCGTGCAGCTCGGCCAGTTCCTGCTGCGCAAGCGTGCGGAAGACGAGCGCCGCCTGCTGCTGCAGCGCGAGCGGGCCGCCCGCACCGAGGCCGAGGCCGCCGCGTCCACCCTGCGGAAGCTGGCTCGCGTCTCGGAGGCGGCGCTCGAGCACTCGACCCTCGAGGATCTCCTGCGCTCGATCCTCACCCGGATCGTCGAGGTGCTGGAGGCCGACAGCGCGGCGATCCTGCTGCTCGAGGAGGACGGGCTCCTGCACGTGCGCTCCACGGTCGGACTCGGAGCCGAGCTCGAGCGGGCCGTTGCCGTGCCGGTCGGCAAGGGGCTGGCCGGGACGGTCACCGCGACGCGGGCGCCGCTCCTCGTCCCCGACCTGTCCGAGCTCGAGCTGGTCAGCCCGGTGCTGCATGAGCGCGGAATCAACTCGGTCGTCGCGATTCCGCTGATTGCCGAGGACCGCGTGATCGGGGTCCTCCACGCGGGCTCGATCGCCTTCGCCCAGTTCGTCGAGGAAGACGCGCGGCTGCTCGAGCTGGTCGCGGGCCGCATCGCGATGGCGATCAACCAGGTCGCGCTCTACGAGGCGGAGCGCGTGGCGCAGGAGCGCCTGCACTTCCTCGGCGAGGCGAGCACGCTGCTCGCGTCGTCGCTCGACGTCGACGCCACCCTCGCGCGTGTCGCGAGGCTCGCGGTCCCGCACTTTGCCGACTGGTGCACGGTCGACCTCGTCGCCCCCGACGGCGGCATCCAGCGCGTGGCGATCGAGCATCTCGACGACGAGAGTGCCGAGCTCGCACGGCGCATGTTCGCCGCGTTCCCCTCGTCAGTCGAGGACGACTGGGGTGTCGGCGCGGTCATCCGGACCGGCGAGGCCATCCTGTCCACCGAGCTCGACGAGTCGACACTGCGCGCGGCGTTCGGGAAGCGTCCCGAGTATCTCGAGATGCTCCTGAGCCTGAACCTGACGTCCGCCGTGATCGTCCCGCTGAGCGCGCGCGAGCGCACGCTCGGAGCAATGACCTTCGCGTCGGCAGCGTCCGGCCGCCACTACCGCGAGGCCGACCTGCAGTTCGCACAGGAGCTCGCCGCCCGCGCCGCAGTCGCCGTCGACAACGCGCACCTCTACCGGTCGGCCGAGCGCCGGCGCGACCGGCTCGCCTTCCTCGCCGAGGCGAGCGCACTCCTCGGCTCGACGCTGGACATCGAGCACACGCTGCACCGGTTCGGCAACCTGATCGCGGAGAACCTCGCCGACTGGGTCGCGCTCCATCTCGTCGGCGAGGACAGCCCCGCACGCCTCATCACGGGCTCGCACCGCGACCCCGAGCGGAGCGCCGCAGTGCGGCTCGAGATCGCGGCGC
>JABFWJ010000162.1 GCA_013362295.1 Thermoleophilia bacterium | reverse complement strand
ACGGTGTCATGGCGCAGCAGCTCTATCTCAACGTTGCTCTTCCGGCCGGGCTCCAGTACGTCGGCGCGACGATGGATCGCGGCAGCGGCTGCGTCCTGGTCAACGCAAGCCAGCTGCAGTGCAATCTCGAGTTCCTCTCGAGCAGCGCGCCGACGGCCCATGTGCAGATCACGACGAAGGTCGTCGCGGCCGGACAGCAGGCGATCAACGCCTCCGCGACGGCCGGTCAGGGTGAGCTCAATCCGGCCGACAACAGCGTGACCCTCGCGCTCAACGCTGCGAGCTCCTCGAACGGGGTTCCGGTCGGCCTCAACGGCGACGGGACGCCGACGAAGAAGCAGGACACGAAGAAGCCGAATGCACACGCGCTTTCGAGTACGGGCAGGCGCGGGTCCGCCGCGAAGCTCCGCTTCAGGGTGTACGACGACCACGGTGTCGCCAACGTGAGGTCGACGATCAGGCGCGGCGGCAAGACGATCGGACACGCAAGCAGCGGCTTCGGCCCGGTGGCGTACGGCAACGTCTACTACGTCGGCTGGCGGGTTCCGGCGAACGCCGCACGGGGGACGTACTCCTTCTGTGTGGTGGCCGTCGACCGCGCGGGCAACAAGAGCGCACAGACGTGCGCACCGCTTGCGCTCCGGTAGCGCGGCCGCACTCGCGACCCTGGCGCTCGCCGGTTCGGTCGGCGCGCCGAGACTTCCACCGCTGCCTGCGAGGTGGCCCGGCACGCTGCAGCTGGGTGTCGCGGACGAGCCGGGTGGGGCGGCCGCGCTGCACAGGGCGGCGCCGTTCGGCTTCCGCTACCAGTACCTCGCGGGCGGCGTGAACACGGGCCGGGGCTGGGCGACGTGGAATCCCGACGGCACGTTTGCATCGATGTACGTGCGCGACTCGTGGGCGCACGGGCAGCTGCCGGTGCTGACGTACTACATGATGCTGCAGTCGAAGCCGGGGGGCGGCGACGAGGCGCATGCGGACCTCGCGAACCTGCGCAACGCGGAGACGATGGCGGCGTACTGGAAGGACGTCGCGCTGCTCTTCGCTCGCGTCAAGGGAACGAAACCGGTCGTCGTGCACGTCGAGCCGGACCTCTGGGGCTACCTCGAGCAAGCCGGCGAATCGACACTGGCGGCCTCGTTCGCGCAGCGGTGGGTGAAGCTGCGTGACGACCTCGCACCGAATGTGATCCTCGCCTACCACATGAGCGGCTGGGGCACGAAGCACGACATCGTCTACGAGGACCCGCCCGACTCGACGGTGCGCGCGTATGCGGCGCAGAGCGCTGCGTTCTACCGCTCGCTGCACGCACGCTTCGACATCTCGTTCGAGGACTTCTCGGACCGGGACGCCGGGTTCTACGCGAAGATCAACGGCAACCCGAACACGTGGATGAAGCCGGCGGACTTCCACCGGCACCTGCTCTACGCGCAGACGTTCGTGAGGCTCGCCGGCGTGCGGATGGTCGCCTGGCAGATCCCGCTCGGCAACACCGTGATGAGAGCGATGAACAACACCTGGGACCACTTCCAGGACAACCGGGTTCAATGGCTGTTCGGTCCCGGGGGCCGCGCGCGCCTGCGCGCGTACGCACGGGCGGGCTTCGCCGGGTTTCTCTTCGGCCGCGGTGCCGACGGCGCGACGTGCGCGTGCGACGCCGCGAAGGACGGCGTCACGAACCCTGCGCCGATCGACGGCAACACGCGCTCGTCCCTCTCGGCCGACGACGACGGCGGCTATTTCAAGGCGCAGTCGCGCGCGTACTACCGCGCGGGCGCCGTCACGCTGCCGCGCTGAGCGTCGCAATCCGATTCGCGAAGCGAACGGGATTGCAGCCTGGCGACGGGCGGTTCGAAGGGCTCGAATCTGGTTCGGCTCCGCCGAATCAGATTCGGTCGCGACACGAAGCAGGCGCAGTCGTCCTCGCGGACGACGACAGCCGCTCGAAGCGCGGTTACCGTGGAGCGTATGGCGCTGCTCCAGGCACGCGGCATCAGCAAGAGCTTCGGCGCGCGGCTGATCCTGAGCGGACTCGATCTCGACATCGAGCCCGGTGTCCGTCTGGGCGTGATCGGCCCGAACGGCGGCGGCAAGTCCACGCTCCTCCGGATCGTCGCCGGCGAGGAGACGGCCGACGCCGGCGAGGTCACCCGGCGCCGCGGGCTCGTCGTGGCGTTCCTGCCGCAACAGCTCGAGGGCGACGAGCGGCCGGCGCTCCCGACGCTCCGCGCCGCGCGGCCGGACCTGGACGAGCTCGAGCAGGAGCTGGAGCGGGTCGAGCGCGAGCTCGTCGACGCGGGCGGCGATCTCGACCGGCTGGCCAGGCTCCTCCGCCGTCAGGAGAGCCTGCTCGAGCGCTGGACGGCTGCCGGCGGGCCCGGCTTCGAGGGCCGCGCCCGGGCGCTCCTCGCCGACCTCGGTCTCGACGAGGACGATCTCGACCGACCAACCCGCGTGCTCTCGGGCGGCCAGCGGAAGCTCGTCGGACTCGGCGCGTGTCTGCTCCGCGACCCGGACGTGCTGCTCCTCGACGAGCCGGAGGCGCATCTCGACGTCGAGGCCCGCGAGCGCATGGAGCACCTGATGCGCTCCTTCGCCGGCGCCGTCGTCGCGGTCTCGCACGACCGCTATCTGCTCGACGAGACCGTCTCGCAGATCGCCGAGCTCGCGGGCGGCACGATCCGCAGGTGGCCCGGGAACTACTCGGCCTACACGGTCGCGCGCGAGCTCGAGCTGCAGCGACAGCAGCAGATGTACGTGACGCAACAGAAGGAGATCGCGCGCCTCGAAGAGGCGATCCGTCGCTTCAAGGACTGGGCGAGCCGCGTCGTCGACGAGCGCCACATCAAGCAGGCGCGCAACAAGCAGCGCCAGATCGACCGCATGGAGAAGATCGAACGACCCGTGCTCGAGCGGCGCAAGATCGCACTCGAGCTGCGCCCGCACGCGCGCGGCGGCGAACGAGTCGTCGAGCTCGATTCCGTCGGCGTCGAGCTCG
>JABFWJ010000099.1 GCA_013362295.1 Thermoleophilia bacterium | reverse complement strand
GCCCGGTCCCACTCCGACGCGTGCGGCTCGATCTCGGCGGCGGCGAACTCCCGCGCAAGCGCCTGGATCTCGCGCTGCTCGGCCGTCAGCCCAAAGTCCACGGGCGGCAGACTACCCGCATGAAGGTGCCCGCGATCCTCGTCGCCGTGCTGGCGCTCAGCGCCTGCGGCGGGAGCAAGACGGCATCGGCGCCGGAGATCGTGCGTGCCTGGAGCGCGGCGCTCGACCGCAACGACAACGAGCACGCGGCACGCCTGTTCGCGCACGGCGCGCAGATCGTCCAGAACGGCGAGGAGACGCTCGCGACGCACGCCGACGCGGTGCGCTGGAACGCGGGCCTGCCCTGCGGCGGGCGGATCGACCGCCTCGAGCTGCACGGCCGGACGGAGGTGCTGGCGATCTTCGAGCTTCGTAACCGGCCCGAGCACCGCTGCGACGCGGTCGGGAGCCGGGCCGCCGCGATCTTCCGCGTCGTGCACGGCCAGATCGTCCTCTGGCACCAGACGGCGGTGCCCGAGCAACCGCCGTCGAACGGGCAGGTGGCCGCGCCGCCCCTGCAACGGGACGGCACGGCCACGACCCTGCGTTAGTCGTCGTTCTCGTCGTTGTCGTTGCGCTGCGCGAGCACGACCTCGAACGTGTAGTTGTCGCCGTGCTGCTGCGTGTAGAACCAGCGCCAGCCGCCGTGGCCGATGTGCGGCGCCTTCGCGCCGAGGATCCCGTCTGGCCCCGGGTCGCCGTTCGAGACGTGGATGCCGGTGATCTCGTTGTCACCGTCGTTCTTCCCGAAGCCGCCGGTCGCGGAGTCGATCGTGGCCGACGGGTCCCGGCCCTCGGCCAGGAAGCGGACCGGCTGGTTCTGCGTGTTCGAGAAGTCCGTGCCGGTGTCGAACGCGTAGCCCGAGTCGAGCGCGTTGCGCTGGCCGTGCAGCGTGTCGCCCGCGTCCTCGACGGCGGCGAGCTGGTTCCGCCCGAGGAACTGGATGTTGTCGAGCCCGGTCACCTTCATCGTGCCCTTGAAGAAGACCGAGATCGTGCCGGTCGACGCCGAGGGGTTCGACTGGCTGAGCTTGAACAGGCTGCCCCAGCCGCCGGCGGTGTCGTTCTCGGCGCTCGTCGCGTTCGTGTCCCCGGTCTCGGTGAAGAAGAACTCGCCGAAGTGGCTCCCCGGGCGGAAGACCCCGTTCTCCGGGCGCTTGAAGGGCGTCGCGTGCGCCTTCTTGGCAGCGAGGTTCGCATTGAACGGCGCGGAGCCCTGCACCGCCGTGTCGTGCACCGTCACCCACTGCGTGCGCAACGTGGTGCCGTAGCTGTGCAGCGCGACCTGGTCAGGTGCGTCGACGTCCGTCTGGCTCTCCTGGGTGATCGGAGCACCCGCGGCGTTCAGCACCTGCAGCGCCTGGAGCTTCCCGTTCGCCAGGTCGCCGCGGTGCGCCGGCACGTAGCGGAAGATGAAGCTGTTCGGGATCTTGGCGGTCGTGCCGGGCTTGTTCGCGCCGCCGATGTCCTCGACGATCCAGATGTTCCCGTCACTGTCGTCCTGAATGCCTTCGTAGCCGCCGCGTCCGAGCGCACCCGAGACATCCGTGACCGTCGACGGGAAGTCGACGGTCGCCGCATACGTCGGATTCGCGGTGTTCTCGGTCGTGAGCAGCAGACGCCTGGCGAACGGGTCCCACGTCGAGCCGTCGATCGTCGCGATCGGCGCGCCCGTCGCGTCGTGCGTGGCGAGCACCGTCACGCGATGGTCGCTGTCGGCGTCGAGGTTGATCCGCGTGATGTAACCCTGCTTGCCGCCCGTGACCGGCGCGCCGGCCTCGTGGCCCTGGAACAGGAAGTGGGTGCCGTAGTCGACGCTCGGATCGGCGCCGTGCTGGTTCTCGAGCACGAGATAGGTGTTCTTGTCCGGCTCGGTCTTCTGGGCCTCGGTCGCGGCAGCACCTGCCGGCGTCATCAGCGGGACGGTCGGGTCGCCGCCGCTCGGGACGTCGTTCTCGTAGCCGTAGTGCGTGACGATGCCCTGCGGGTTCTCGACCTTCGTCGCGCCCTGCGCGACGGCGATCTGCGCGAGCCCACGCGACAGGCGCGAGGCGGGCGAGTAGCCCACCGATTTCGTGTTCGCGGTCGCAACGTTCGTCAGCTGCAGCTCGTCGGAGCCGGCAGCGACTGCTGCGACCGCCACGACCGCCGCCCCCACGGCGATCAGCGCAACAAGAGCCTTACGGTTCAAGAGTCCCTCCCCTTCCGGTCGTTGACGCGTGCCATCCTCTCGCGTCCGCCCGCCCGCGGGGAAACGATCTCGTGACGGATATGGGTCTACTTCGGTTCGGCTTCGAGCTTGTAGCCGACGCCGAAACGCGTCTGGATGAAGGAGTGCTGCGACGACGCACGATCGACCTTCTGGCGGAGCCGCCGCACGAAGACGTCGACGGTCCGGTCCCGGTGCGTCTCGCGCCGGCCCCACACCTTCTGCAACAACTCGTCGCGCGTCACGACGCGGCCCCGGTCGAGCGCGAGCGTGTACAGCAGCTTGAACTCGGTCGGCGTCAACCCGGCGCTCTTTCCGTCGACGAACGCCTGCACCTCGCGCGGATCGATCCGCAGCTCCTCGATCTCGATCGGCTCGCCGCGCTTCTCCTCGGCCGGTCGCACGCCGCGGCGCGCCGCGGCGCCGACGCGCGCGACGAGCTCACGCATCGAGAACGGCTTCACGAGATAGTCGTCCGCGCCGATCTCGAGGGCGTGCACGCGGTCGTGCTCGGTACCGCGCGCGGAAACCACGACGATCGGCGTGCCGATCCCTTCGGCGCGGGCGGTCTCGATCAGCTTCCACCCATCGAGCTCGGGCAGCATCAGGTCGAGCACGCAGACATCCGGGTTCTCGAAGCGGAGCCGGGTGAGACCGAGCTCCCCGCGCCCGACGACGATCGGATCGAAACCGCCGGCCGCGAGGTGGCGCGCCATGCCGTCGGCGATCACGTTGTCGTCCTCGACGATCAGCACTTTCGCCACGGACCCTACGATAGAGCGGAATGGGGGCGTGCCCGGGTGACGGACCGGTGACCATCTGGTGACGGAGTTCAGCGGGCAGCTCCCCGATCCGGCTCACCCGGGGCGCTTCGACGAGCTGCGCACGGGGTTCACGGCTTCCGTCTCGCACGAGTTGCGCACCCCGCTCGCGCGCATTCTCTCGCTGCTCGAGTCGGCCGAGCTCCCGGGCGCCGACGTGCACACACTGATCGAGCAGGCGCGGGCCGAGGTCGAGAATGCGGGAGCGTTGATCGACGAGATCCTGTTCCTGTCCGAGCTGGAGAGCGGGCGCGAGATCGTCTCGCTCGGTCACACGCAGGCTCTACCCGTGCTCGAGAGCGTGTGCGACGAGCTCGCGGCGTCCGCGCGACGTGCCGGCGTGACGCTCGCCGTCGAAGGCGACACGAGCGTCGACGTGCCGCTGCGTCCGCGGATGCTCCGGATGATCGCGCAGAACCTCGTCGAGAACGGGATCCGTTACGCCGGGCACGGCGCCCACCTCACCCTCTCGGTGACGCGGTCGGGTGACTTCTCCGTGCTGAGCGCCGCGGACGACGGCGCCGGCGTGCCCGAGCACACGCTGACCCGACTCTTCGAGCGGTTCTATCGAACCGATTCGGCACGCACGACGAGAGGAACGGGCCTCGGGCTCGCGATCGTCAAGCACATCGTGGTTGCAGCCGGCGGCGAGGTCGCCGCGGAAGGCGGCCCCGGCCGCGGGCTCCGCATCCGCGCGACGTTCCCGTCGTAGGCCCGGAACGACGGAGGGCGCCCGAAAGGGCGCCCTCGCCTAGGCAGCACCGGGAGGGGTGCCTAGGAGTGGATTGACTTGAGCGTCTTCTCCGAAGCGACCAGGACCGGCTTCGGCAGCGGTGCGAACAGCAGCTTCGCCGTGAACTGCGGCCTCTGACCCTGGGTAAGCGCCCAGAAGATCATCTTCCGAAGCTCGGGGGCATGCGACGTCTGCTGCGGGACGATGATGTACGTGTAGGTGCAGATCGGGTACGCGAGCGCAGCCTTTTTGCTCGGGTTGACGATGTGCATCTCGTTGTCCCGCGGCACCTTCGTGAACGCGGCCGCTGCGGCGGTGATGCGGCGCAGGCTCGGGAAGAGGAACTTGCCCGCGGCGTTCCGCA
This sequence comes from Thermoleophilia bacterium, assembly GCA_013362295.1. Taxonomy (GTDB): domain Bacteria; phylum Actinomycetota; class Thermoleophilia; order Gaiellales; family Gaiellaceae; genus PALSA-600. Next base: position 7,093 of record JABFWJ010000099.1, on the reverse strand, counting down.
CGGCCGCGAAGCGGATGTGGTTCTTGAGGGCGAACGCGACGTCGACGTACGTGATCGCGCCGTCCGTGCGCGAGACCACGCCGGCGACGCCGCCGGAGCCGCGCGCGCCGACGCCGGCCGGGAACGCCGGCTGTGTCGAGACGCCGATCTTCGACTTCCACTCGGGGTTCACGGCCGAGAGGTAGTCCGTGTAGTTGTACGACGTGCCGGAGCCGTCCGAGCGGAAGACCGGCGTGATCTTCAGGTCGGGTAGGTTCGCGCCCTTGTTCAGCGCCTTGATCGCGGCGTCGTTCCAGTTCGTGATCTGGCCGAGGAAGATCTTCGAGATCGTCTTCCCGTCGAGATTCAGGTGCACCGGCGCGCCGGGAACGTTGTAGGCGATCGACGTCGCCGAAAGCGCCCACGGGATCTGCACGCAGCCCTTGCACGCGCTTGCCTGGTCGGGGCTCAACGGCGCGTCGGACGCGCCGAAGTCGACCTGGCGGTTGGTGATTGCGGCGATCCCGGCCCCGGAGCCGACGCCGCTGTACTGCACGTTGAGGCCGAACGCCTCGCCGAGGGCGGGCGTCCAGGTCGAGACGAGCGGCGAGACGAACGTGCTCCCCGCTCCGGAAATCGTCGTGTCGTTGCTCTTTGCGCCCGCGGCGGCGATCGCGAACAACGCGATGCCCGCGGCTGCGATGAGGGCAAGCCCTCTTTTCATTGACGTCCTCTCCTTGTCCCTGGGGTATGCGAATCGATGGCGCCAGCGTGCCCCGCGAGCGGCGGCGCGTGGGCTGACGCGCTGTTACCGCGGGGTGACGGAGTGGTGAACGGCCGCGGTCAGCGCTGCAGGCCGAGCTTCCGCCGCGAGCGATCGAGCAGGAAGCGCGCGGTCAGGCTCGTCACGAGCACGAACACGATCAGGACGAACGCGCCGGCCCACGCCTGGGCGTGCAGATTCGGGTCCGGCGACTCCGAGTTCTGGAAAATCATCAACGGGATCGACTGCACCGAGTGGGACGGGTTCCAGTCGACGATCTGGCCGGCGATCGCGCAGGTGAAGAGCAGCGGCGCCGTCTCCCCGGCGGCCCGCGCGATCGCCAGCGTCGTCCCGGTGAGGATGCCGCCGAGGGAGGTCGGGAGCACGACCCTGAGGACGGTCTGCCACTTCGAGACGCCGAGCGCGTAGCTCGCCTCGCGCAGCTCGTTCGGCACGAGCGTCAGGACCTCCATGGTCGCGCGCGCGACGAGCGGCAGCATGATGATCGCGAGCGCCGACCCACCGGCGATCGCGCTCTGGTGTCGGCCCCAGCCGACCACGGGCAGGCTCACCTTGACGCAGAGCGCGAAGACGAAGATCCCGATCACGATCGACGGGAATCCGTTGAGCACGTCGAGCCACAGCCGCACCTGCCGGCCGAATCGCGGATGCGCGAACTCGCTCACGTAGATCGCCGCGAGCACCCCGAACGGAAGCGCGAGCGCCGTCGCGATCGCCACCAGGAGCAGCGAGCCGACGAGCGCAGGCGCGACGCCGCCGCCGGCCTCGCCGAAGACCGCCGGGCCCTTCGTGAAGAAGTCCCAGTTGAGCGCGCTGACGCCTCGGCTGCCCACGGACCAGATCAGCACCAGGAGCGCAGCGACGGCGATCGCGGCGGCCGCACTGGCGCCGACCTCCGCACCCCGATTCGTGAGCAACCGGCGTCTCGAGCGCCCGGTCGCCTTGAGCGACAGCGCGGGCTCGCTCATCACGCTCCACCCGTTCGCTGGAACTCGAACCGCTTGACGACGCGCTGCGCCGCGACGTTCGTGATGAACGTGATCACGAGCAGGATCAAGGCGAGGTAGATGAGCGAGGCGATCTGCACGTTCGTGATCGCGCCCTGGTATTGACCGGCGACGCGGCTTGCGAGCGTGTCGCCCGGCTCGAAGATCGAGAGCTTCAGCGGGATGAAGTTGCCGATCACCTGGGAGACGGCGATCGCCTCGCCGAGCGCGCGGCCGAGGCCGAGGATGACGGCCGCCACCACCCCGCCCCGCACGGTCGGCACGACGACGGTGCGCACCATCTCCCAGCGCGTCGCCCCGAGCCCGATCGACGCCTCCTCGAGCTCGGTCGGGACGCCGATGAACAGCTCACGGCAGATCGACGAGGTGATCGGGATCACCATCATCGTCAGCACGATCATCGCTGTGAAGACGGTCGACTCCACCTTGTCCTGGCCGTGCGCGAAGATCGGGATCCAGCCGAGCGCACTGCCGAGAAACGGCTGGACGTGCTGCGCGTCGAAGGGCGCGAGGACAAAGATGCCCCAGAGCCCGACGACGACGCTCGGCACCGCGGCCAGCATCTCGACGAGCGTCCCGACCGGGCCTCGAATCGCCGGCGGCGCCAGCTCGCTCAGGAAGAGCCCGATCGCGATCGAGAGCGGCGCCGCGAGCAGCATCGCCCCGAACGAGGTTACGACCGTGCCGACGATCAGGTCACGAGCTCCGAATTTGTTCAGCGGCGCATTCCATTCGCGCGCCCACAGAAAGTGCAGGCGGAACAGCTTGACGGCCGGCCACGCGCCGTCGGCCACGCGCCACACGATCGCGAAGACGATCGCGACGCCGATCAGCGCGGCCAGCGCCGTCAGACCGTGGAGGATGCCGTCGCCGACGCGGTCGCCGACGCGGCGCGTCTGTCCGAGTGCGGCGGCTCCCGGGACCGAGGCAGCTTCCATTCCGGGCGGGAGCATTCCAGTTTCCCCGGTCCGGCGAGATCCGTTTGCCACCTCGTCACCCGCCGTTCACATCTTGGGCACCCCTGCGCGGGACACGGCGTCGACACTGGTTCCCGTGGCGACTACGCCGTCCTCCCGTCAAGATGCACCCTCCATGACGTCGCTGACCGTGACCGAGACCCCGCCGGCGCCGGCCCGCCGGGAAGCGGTCTTCGACATCGACGCGCTCACCGTCTCCTACGGCAAGTCGGTGGCGGTGAAGGACGTCAGCATCGAGATCTACAAGAACGCGATCACGGCCCTGATCGGCCCTTCGGGGTGCGGAAAGTCGACTGTCCTCCGCTGCCTGAACCGGATGAACGACCTGGTGGCGAGCGCGAAGGTGGAGGGAAACGTCCTCTACCACGGCATCGACCTGTACGCGAGCGACGTCGACCCGATCGAGGTGCGCCGGCGCATCGGGATGGTCTTCCAGCGGCCGAATCCCTTCCCGAAGTCGATCTACGACAACGTCGCCTACGGCCTCCGGATTCTCGGCATGAAGGACAACCTCGACGACCGCGTCGAGCAGGCGCTCAAACGGGCGGCCCTGTGGGAGGAGGTCAAGCACCGGCTCAGGAAGTCGGCGCTCGGCCTCTCGGGCGGCCAGCAGCAGCGCCTGTGCATCGCTCGCGCGATCGCCGTCGAGCCCGAGGTGATCCTGCTCGACGAGCCGGCGTCGGCGCTCGACCCGATCTCGACCTCGGCGATCGAGGACCTGATGCACGAGCTGAAGCAGGAATACACGCTCGTGATCGTCACCCACAACATGCAGCAGGCTGCCCGCGTCGCCGAGATGACCGCCTTCTTCTCGCTCCAGCTCGAGGAGGACGGGTCCAGGCACGGGATCCTCGTCGAATACGATGCGACCGCGAAGATCTTCACCCAGCCGTCCGACGAGCGGACGGAGGGATATGTGACGGGGCGGTTCGGATAGTGATGTGGCCGGTGACGTGGCGCGCTTCCTGGGTCGTGAGCACCAAGCGATGCAAGGACGCAGGGAGTGTCCATAGCTTGCCTATGGGCGCGACCGAGGACGCGGCAGCGCGCCGCATGATCGCGGGCCAGGGAGCCGGCGAACGTTGCCGGGTACATCGCTAAATGCGCCTGTCGTTCACCGAGGAGCTGGCACAGCTCGAGGCGTCCCTCCAGGAGGAGGGCGATCTCGTCCTGCGCGCGCTGCGTTCGGCACTGAACGCGCTCGCACGCGGCGACGAGGAGCTCGCCGACGAGGTGATCAGCTTCGACGACCAGGTCGATGCGCGCTACATGCAGATCGAGGAAGGGGTGCAGTCGCTGCTCGCGCGGCAGACTCCGGTTGCGGCCGATCTGCGGCTCGTGCTCGCCGTGCTGCGCGTGAACCTCCATCTCGAGCGGATGGCGGACTACTGCGTCACGGTTGCGAAGCTCACGAAGCTGATGGGCAATCTCAACGTCACGGACGAGGGGATCGCCCGTTCGATCGAGGACATGGGCCAGCGCGCGGAGCAGATGATCCGCGTCGCGCTCGATTCGTTCGCGGTGCGGGACGCGGAGAAGGCGCACACGCTCGTCGATCTCGACGAGCTGATCGACCGCGCCAACCGCAACGCGACGGAGGACGTGCTGTCGCTCGGCGACTCGCCCGAGGAGCGCGAATACGGCCTGCGCATGCTCGTCGTCTCGCGCTGCGTCGAGCGGATCGGGGACCATGCCGTCGACATCGGCGAGCAGGTCGTGTACCTCGTCACGGGCGAGTTCCGCGAGTTCAGCGACGCGTCACATCCCGCGTAGCTTCTAACGTCCCGGGCGTGAGAGAGCCCGGTGTCGAGGACGCGACGAGGCGGACGCGCCTTGCGAACGAGCGCACCTATCTCGCCTGGTGGCGCACCGGCCTGACAGCGCTCGCCGTCGCGGTCGGGGTCGGTCGGGTCGTGCCGGAGCTGTCTGACGTCGAGCGCTGGCCCTACGAGCTCGCCGGGGCCGGATTCGGCGTCCTCGGCCTCGCCTTCATCGCGATCGGCTATGTGCGGACGCGTGCGGTCGAAGCCGCGCTCGATCGCGGCGAGTTCGCGCCGCTCGGCGTGCGTCTCCCTCTCGCTCTGCTCGTGGCGGGAATCGTGCTCAGCGCGGCCACGATCGTGATCGTGATCTTCGCGCGCTGAGACCCGTTCTAGGCCGCGACGGCCTCCTCGGCGGGGTCGTCGAGCCGCACGAGGAACGCCGGGCGCGCCGAGCGCAGATAGCTCACGACCGCGGTCTCCTCCTTCGTGCACGGCAAGAGCGTCTTCCACGTCGAGAGGTGCTCCGGCCGGTGGAAGTCGCCCGTGGCGACAGCCGGCAGGCCGGCCGCGGCGACCCACCCGAAGAGCGTGTGGCGATTGAACAGCTCGAAGCGATCGACGGCCCGAGCCAACTCCGGGCGCACCGCGAACGCGGCCGTGCACCGTGTCGCACCCTCGAGCTGTTCGGGCGAATACGGGTGGGCGGCGACGAGCGCCGCCCCGTGCGCTCGCGCAGAGGCGAGCGCGATCTCGAGGCCGTCGGCGGTCGCGACGTACTCGCGCAGGCCGAGCGCGACGGCGTGTGCGGCGCGGCTGGGGTCCGGATCGTCGTACGTCAGCTCGAGTCCGGGGAGCACGAGCAGGTCGTACAGCTCGCGCGCCCGCCGAGCCTCGCGCTCGACGGCCTCGAGGTACGCGCCGAAGTTGCCGGCCTGGACGTGCCGCTCGTCGCGCGGGGCGTGATCGGTCACGGCGAGCACGTCGAAGCCGCGCTTCCCGTAGAGATCGCAGAGCTCGCGCACCGTCAGCGACCCGTCGCTCCAGGTCGTGTGTGCGTGCAGCTCGCAGAGGAGCGGCGGCGATTTCGTGGCCATGTGCCCTCATTGTTCCCTGTGCGTCGCGCCTGGCGTCGGCGCGTCTCCGGATCGTGACCACACCTTCACAGGGTTCATTCACCTGCGAAGCGGTACGGAGGACGTCGGCCGGCGGGAGGACGGCGATCAGCTGAAGAAGTAGACCGTGCAGGCGGCGCCCGCTGCGAGACAGTAGATCGCAAACGGCGTCAGCGTCTGCGTCTCGAAGAACCGCATCAGGAACCTGACCGCGAGATAGGCCGTCACGGCGGAGCACAGCGCTGCGACGAGCGCCTGACCGCGAACGCCGTCTCCCTCGTGGCCGAACAGCTCCGGCAACTTGAGCAATGCCGCGGCTCCGATGATCGGCGTCGCGAGCAGAAACGCAAAACGCGCGGCGTCCTTGTGCGACAACCCGACGAGCAGACCGCCGCCCATCGTCGCACCCGAGCGCGAGAAACCGGGGATCAGCGCGATCGCCTGGGCGGCGCCGACGGCGAACGCGCCGGACCAGCCGACCGTGCGGGCGATCCGCGCATCGTCGTCCGCATCCATTTGCGGGGCGCGACGACGCAGCAACTCGGCGCCGAAGAGCAGCAAACCGTTCAGCATCAGGAAGAACGCGGCGGACTTCGCCGAGGCGAAGACGTTCCGGAGCGGATGCTCGAGCAGCAGGCCGAGGATGCCGGCCGGGATCGTGCCGACCACGAGCAGCCAGCCGAGCTTGGCGTCCGTGTCGGCCGGATCGATGCCGCGATCCCTGAGCGAGCGTCCGAGCCCCCTCAGGATTCGCACCCAATCGCGCCAGAAGAAGAAGAACAAGACGATCGCCGTGGCGAGATGAGTCGCGACCAGGAAGGTGATGAAGTACTTGTCGTTCTGATGGATGTTCCACCCGAGCAGCCTCGGGAGGATCACGCTATGCCCGAGGCTCGAGACCGGGAAGAGCTCGGAGACGCCCTGCAGCAGTCCCAGGATGATCGCCTGGGGATACGTGATCAGTGCGCCGAGGATCACGTCAAGGGTGGTGTGGCGGAACGCTTGGGCCCGGTCCGGAACCAGGCGAAGACCAAGCAGGCCAGGCCGACGAAGAACGCCGCGATCCCGTGCTTCACGTGATGGTGGCCGGAGCCTGCCTCATGGCCGGGGATGAACGACGGAAGGGACTTCGCGGGCTCGACCCAGTAGACGACGGCCAGAACGATCAGGGCGACCCCTGCAACGACGGCGAGCGCGACGAGAAGGCGGTCGTTCCGCATGCCGGCAGAGGATACGGAGAGACGGGGCGCGGATGCGTTGGTCACCAAAACGCAACCCATTGTTCACCTCGATTCCGGGATGCTGGTCCGTCCGTGCCGGCCACCCAACGCACGCAGAGCGATGCGCCGTCCCCCGCGCTGCTGAACCGGGAGCTCTCCTGGCTCGACCTGAACGCGCGCGTCCTCGACCTCGCAGCCGACCCGGACGAGCCGCTGCTCGAGCGGGTCAAGTACTGCAGCATCTTCTCGTC
>JABFWJ010000144.1 GCA_013362295.1 Thermoleophilia bacterium | reverse complement strand
TCCGAAGCGCCCGCGCCTCGTCGGCGCGCGCTTCCAGGCGCTGCCGGCGTTCCGCGTCTTCTTCCACGTGCGCGCACTGCGGCGCCGCGTGCAGATCGTCAGCCTGTCACTCGCCGGCCTCACTCCGGGTGCGCGCGTCTCCGCGCGGTGCGTCCGCGGATGCTCGGCGCGCTGGCACGCGCGCGCCGGTGGCTCCACGCTGCGGCTGCCGGCGCTCGACGGCCGCTGGCTGCCGGTAGGCGCCGCCCTCGACATCCGGGCGACGGCGGCGGGCCGCGCCGGCGCATGGGCACGCATCTCCATCACCGGGTTGCCGAACGGCGTCGCAGTCGCGCACGCCTGTCTCGCCCCCGGCCGCTCGTCGCCGGTCTCCTGCAGAGCGTTCGCATGACGCTGCGCACCGGAACGGAGATCGCCGGCTACCGCATCGACGGCGTGCTCGGATCAGGGGGCATGGGCGTCGTATACGAAGCGACGCAGCTCGCGCTCGGGCGTCCCGTCGCGCTGAAGGTCCTGACAGCCGGGCACGGCAGCGACGAGTTCCGCATCCGCTTTCGGCGCGAGGCGATGCTCCAGGCGGCGCTCGAGCATCCGCACATCGTCCCGGTCTACGAGGCAGGCGAGAGCGACGAAGGGCTCTTCATCGCAATGCGGCTGGTGCGCGGGCAGGATCTCAAGCGGCTCTCCGAGGACGGCACGCTGCCGCCGACACGTGTGTTGGCGGTCGCCGCCCAGGCGGCGGCCGCGCTCGACGCGGCGCATGCCGCCGGGCTCGTGCACCGCGACGTGAAGCCTCAGAACATCCTCGTCGACGAGGACGACCATGCGTTTCTGGCCGACTTCGGCCTGACGAAGAGCGCCGGCGATCGCGGCGTCACGCTGACCGGCCAGTACACCGGCTCGCTCGACTACGCCGCGCCGGAGACGGTCAACGGCAAGCCGTACGGCCCCGGCGCCGATCTCTATGCCTTCGCAGCGGTGCTCTACGAGGCGTTGACCGGCGACGTCGTGTTCCCGTATGACACGCAGGCCGCGTTGCTCCACGCACATCTGTCGGAGGCTCCTCCGCACGCGAGCGAACGGCGCCCCGATCTCCCGGTCGGGCTCGACGACGTGATCGCACGCGGGCTCGCCAAGCGCCCGGAGGACCGGTACCGCACCGCAACGGAGCTCGTCGACGCGGCGCGCGCAGCACTCGCCTCCCAGCCGGCACCTGCCGCGACGAACGGCCGCCGCCGCTTCGGCGAGACGATCGTCGAAGGCACCATGCACCGGCCGCCGCCGCAGATCGCCGTCGACGACGAGCGGCGGATCCAATGGCAGCTCGTCGCGCTTGCCGTGTTGATGCTCCTCGTGCTGGTCGTCGCCGGCTTCGTGCTCGGACGGGCGACGCATCGTTCTGCGAGACCCCACCTCGCCGTCGCTCAGGCGGGGCCGCTGACGCTGACGTTCCCGAGCGGGGCCTGGAAGCCCGTCGCACCGCCTCGGATTCCCGGCCTCACGCTGCAAGGGGCGATCGCGCTCACCTCGACCGACCCCGCTCATCCGGGAACGCTGCTCGCCGGCATCGCCGCCGACGCCCAGGGGCCTGGGCTGCTGCCGCCGCCGCTGCGCGCCGAGCTGACCGGGAGCGCCCCGGCGCGCGGCGTCTCCCTCGGGCCGATGCAGGCGCTCGAGTACCCGAGCCTGCCCGCCGCGCACATCGCAAAGCGCGCATCACTCATCCTTGTCCCGACGCCGCGCGGCGCGGCGGCGGTCGCATGCCTGGCGCCGCGCATCCTGGACGAGGGCACGACGCCGGCCGACTGTCCCGCGGTCGCCGCGACCCTGCGCCTCCACGGACTGCGGGCGCTGCCGCTCGACCAGACAGGTCCCTATGCCGACGCGGTGACCGCTGCGCTGACGTTGCTCGACGGGGAGCGGCTCGCCGGGCGCAGGCAGCTCGCCGGCGCCACGCAACCCGCCGAACAAGCGCGGGCGGCGCACGGCCTGAAAACCGCCTTCGCCTCGACGGCGGTGCGGATCGCGCACGTCACGCCGTCCCCCGTCGTGCGTCCGGCGCACGCATCGCTCGTCGCCGCCCTGCGTCGCGCCGCTGCGGCCTACGGCGAGCTCGCCGCCGCAGCCGGCGCACAGGACCAGGCTGCATACGCGGCCGCTGCGAGACGCGTGGACGCCGCAGAGCGACGGGTCGACGCCGCGATCTCGGCGCTCGAGAACCTGCGCTGACTTTAAGCCGTGCTGATTTCGAACCGTGCGGATCAGGGGGCGTTGTCGCGCGCCCAGGCGCCGAGCAGGCCGCGGTAGTGCTCGACGAAGTGCTCCTGCTCGTGCGCGGGGAAGGTCGAGCGGACGGTGTGCACGAGGACACCGTCGAACTCCGAGGACGTGAACCAGTCGTGCGCGACCTCGTCGAGGTGCGCCAGGTGCCGGTCGCAGAACTCCCGGTAGGCGTCGACCTGGAAGTACATGTCGGCGAGCTCGCGGTACTTCGCGAGCTTCTCCTCGTATGAGAGGTCGTCGCGGTCGCCCCAGTCGAAGTACGCGCGCGAGTTCTGGTTGATGTGCATCTCGCGCCGCGTGACGGCGCAGAACACGCTCCACCGCACGAGTGCGGTGATCGCCCACGGGAAGTAGTAGTGCAGCGACGTGAGCGCGACGTCGGGCGACGCGTTCGCATAATCGATCGGGTAGGCGACCCCGTCCTTCACGATCGTCTCGCACGAGTTGAACTCCCAGCGGAAGAACGCGTTGACGAGACGGCTGATGGAAACGATTTCGTCTCCGAGCTCGGGCGAGAGGAAGTCGTGCTTCACCTGGTAACGGTCGTGCATCGGCTTCGAGGGGTCGAACCACATCGCCATCGTCTCCGCGCCGATCGAGAGCGAGCGCACGAAGACATCGAAGCCTTCGAGCGCAGTCTGCAGGTGCATCATCCGCTCGCCCGACTCGTCGTAGCGCGCGCGCAGTTCCTCCGGCGAGCCCACGCGCGACACGCCGATCCACTGGCCGCCGTCGAACGGCTTCATGAAGAGCGGGTAGCCGACGTGCTCGGCGATCGCCTCGAGGTCGAAGGGCGCGTTGTAGCGCTCGGCCGTCGGCTCGAAGCGCTCGTTCGTGGGCGGCACCTTGTGCGGGATCAGCCACGTGTCGGGCACGCGAATGCCCAGCCGCATCAGCGCACAGTAGGCGGAGTGCTTCTCCATCGCCTGGAACGTGAACGGGTTGTTCAGCAGGTAGACGTCGTCCATCAGCGAGATCTTCTTCAGCCACGCGCGCGGGAGGTCGTACCACCACGCGAGCCGGTCGATGACGAGCGAGTAGCGCGGCGCGTAGCGGAGGTCGAACGGCTCGTTGAGGATGCGCTCCGTCCGCAGAGTGTGTCCGTCGACGGCGCCAACGCGCGAGACGAGCGCCTCGAACGCGGCGGGCCAGTCCTCCTCGGTGCCGAGGAGCAAGCCGATGACGTGCTCAGACATGCGGCCCGCGGCGCCGCCGCCGTGCCTCAGCCGGACGAGATGCGGATGTCGGTGCCGTGGGTCGCATTACAAAAATCGGGGGAGATGATGAGCGATTTGCCGGCGCCAGGAGGGCCAGTCGTGCGGCACGTCGTGTCCCCAGAGATCCACCTCGTGCCGGATGCCCTTCTCGGCCAGGAGCGAACCGAACCTCTTGGTCGACTCGAGCGCCCCGGTGGTGTCCTCCCACTGCCCCTGACCGCAGACGAGGAGCAGGTTTGCCTGGGCGCGCAGCCAGTCGAGGTGGTCGCCGTCGAGGTTCGCGACGTAGTCCATCGGGTTGTTGAAGTACACCGCGTCGCCGCGTTCGCCGGCGCCCTGCACGCTGACGTCGTAGACGCCGCTCAGCCCGATCGCGACCGGGAAGAGGTCGGCGCGCTTGAGGCAGAAGTTCGCTGCGTGATACGCGCCGAAGGACGCACCGGTCGCGATCAGCTCGCCGGTGTGCGAGTCGGCCTGCACGAAGGGCACGAGCCGCGCCAGCACCCACCACTCGTAGTGGCCGTGCCGGCGCGCGCGCTCCTCGAGCGGGAGGTCGCCCCGCGTCCAGCTCTCGCGGTCGAACGACGGGATGCAGTAGAGCTTGGCCCGCCCGCCGTCGAGCACGTCGCCGAGCGCCTCGACCATGCCGCGCGACTCCCAGTCGTAGACCGCTCCGTTCTCCGACGGGAAGGCGACGACCGGTCGCCCGTAGTGGCCGTACGCGAGCACCGTGCCTCCGTCCAGCTCGATCGCACGCCGGTTCACGACGCCGCCTCGATCAACGCGGGCAGATGCGGGTCGAACCCGTCGCGCCAGCACGTCCAGGTGTGTCCGTCGCGCACGTATCCGAGCCAGGTCGTGTATCCCTGCTCGGTCAGCGCCGCGACGACGCTCTCGTTGTTCGTGCGGTTCTCCTCGCCGGTCCCGCACGTGATCGCGATCGGGATCGGGTGCGCGACTTCGACACCGCGCAAGACGGTCCCGACGAAGCGCGTGATTCTCCGGTAGCGCGGGAAGTCGGCTTCGTACTTGTCGTAGCGCTGGCGGAAGAAGCTGCCTGACTGCAGCAGGAGCCCGTCGAACGCCTTCGGGTGACGGATGTGCGCGTGCAACATCGCGAGCGCCCCGAGGCTCGCACCCATCCCGAACCGCTTGCCGTGCGGCGCCCGCTTCGTGATCTGCGGCAGCAGCTCGCGCACGAGCGCGCCGGCGTAGAGCGCCGACGCCGAGTACGTCTCGTTCCGGTCGACCGGCTGGATCAGCGCGGCGCGCAGGGGCGGGATGCGCTCTTCCCAGCTCATCGCGTCGAGGAAGCGTGTCAGGCCCGAGTACTCCGCGTACTCGGGGCCGTCGTGCACGACGATCAGCGGTGCGTCGGCGTTCGGCGGCTCTGGTGTCGAGTAGACGAGGACACGGACGCGCGCAACGAGCCGGCGGCAGCGGAGCTCGATCTCCTCGACGGGGCCGGCGTCGGCGATCGAGTCCAGCCACGCAGGCGGCTCGTACTCGGGCCATTCGATCACGGACTTGTCGCCGAAGGGCCCGGGCGCACGCAGCGGATTCCCCGGATCCGGGACGAAGGCGCCGTCGACGCCGAGGAGATACTCGAGCCGGTCGACCTCGGGCCGATCGAACGCCAGCCGCCACGCGCCGGCCCGCCACTCGAGGGCCGGTCCGGGCCGCGGCCGCCGGACCTCCTGGTAGAGCACCACGTCGTCGAGCCGACGCTCGGGGTCCGGCAGCACGAAGTCGACCCCGTCCTCTCGGACGCGGGGCGAGTTCAGCGTTTCTTCTTGGGCCGGTTCGCGCGTGCCCGAATCTTGTATTCGCGGACTCGTTCCTGTCGCAATAGATGGTTCCGGCGGGCCTCGACGGCCTCGAGCTCGCGCTGCAGCTTGACGTAGCTCTGCCAGCGGTCGTACGAGAGCGACCCGTCGGCGAGCGCCTCGCGAATCGCGCATCCCGGCTCGGTGTGGTGGTTGCAGTCGGAGAAGCGACAGCGGCGCGCGATCTCTTCGACGTCGCCGAACGTCTGCTCGAGGTCGGCATCCCAGAGCTGGAGCTCCCGGATGCCTGGCGTGTCGAGAACGACGCCGCCGGTCGGCACGAGGATCAGCTCCCGCCGCGTGGTCGTGTGGCGTCCCATCTGGTCGTCGACGCGCACCTCCTGCGTGGCGAGCAACTCCTCCCCGACGAGCGAGTTGACGATCGTCGACTTGCCGACGCCCGACGATCCGAGCAGCACCGCCGTCCGGTTCGGCTCGAACCACGTGCGAAGCTCGTCGACTCCGTCGCCGGTCTTCGCAGAGAGCGCATGCACGGAGCAAGCGCCGAGCGTGATCGCTTCGACCTCGTCGAGGTACGGCTGCACGTCGTCGACGAGGTCGATCTTCGTCAGCAAGACGACGGGCTGGGCACCGCTCTCCCACGCCATCGCGAGGTAGCGCTCGAGCCGGCGGAGGTTGAAGTCGAGCGGGAGCGCCTGGACGAGAAACGCGACATCGATGTTCGCGGCCAGGACCTGCTCGCGGGTCGCCTGCCAGACCTCCTTGCGCGAGATCGACGTGCGCCGAGGCAGGAGCGCCTCGATCAGGTTGGTGGTGAGGTCGATGCCGACCCAGTCCCCGACGGCCGGCAGCCCCGCTTCGCGCACGAGTCGGTTCGCGGCGCTCGCACGCTGCTCGCCCTGCTCGTGCATCAGGTCGTAGGCGCCCCTGTGCTGGATCGCGACGCGGGCGGGCACGAGGCCGGCGGCGCGATGCTCGGCGAACGCGGCGTCCCAGCCGTCGTCCCAGCCAAGCCGGTTCAACAGTGAATCCGTGACCGGAAGAGTCAACCAATTCTCCTTTGCGCGTGTGAACGGGAAACGGGCGCCGCGGCCCGTCACGTCAGCGCAAGGAGCTGCTGCGACGGGCGGCGGCGCGGAAGACGCGGACAAGCTCGATTCGCTTCATCGGTGCACCACCTCTCTCGTCGTCGGGATCGGGATTCATTGTGGGGCCAGGACGCACTATGCGCAAGTCGCCGAGTCCGGTAGCCTCGCAACCCTCCCCGTTTTCCGTTTGAAAGGGCCCCAACCCGTGCGGACGCTGACCTCCCCCATCCTCGTCGTGGCGGTCCTGGCTGCCCTCGTCGCCGGGTGCGGTGGCGGCGGCGGCGGCGGCTCCAGCAGCGGCACGCCGAACGGAGGCGGCGGCGTCAACGGGATCTCGGTCGGGAACTGCCTGAACGAGGACGAGGACTTCCTCGTGCAGCCGAGCCAGACGACGCTCGACGGCCAGTCGCCCGCCGGCGTCAGCTTCACGCTCACCCTCTACAAGGACAGCGCGGCAGCCCAGGCCGCGGCCGCGAAGAAGAACAAGAAGTTCACAGCCGTCGTCGAGAACGGCGTGATCGACTTCAGGGGCAATCCGTCAGCCATCGCGGGCGCGCCCCCGGCCAAGATCTCGAAGGTGGAGCTGAACGCGATCAAGCGCTGCATGGAAAAGGCGAAGGGCTAGGAAAGCGCGGGTACACTTGTCCGTGCCCGCGGCGCGGTGAGATTCCGAACCGGGTCAGATCCGGGAGGAAGCAGCCCTAAGGATCCCTCACCGGTGCCGCGGACTTTGTTGTTCCCGGGCGCATAGCTCAGCGGGAGAGCGCTCGCTTCACACGCGAGAGGTCCCTGGTTCGATCCCAGGTGCGCCCATCGTCGCAAACGGCTTGGTTGAGGCCATGCTTTGTCAAGACCGCTTGCGAAATCGTGACGCGCAGCCGCGTTTGCGCCGAAGACGACTTACTGCGAGGCCGGATAGACGAGGCTGGAAGCCGACTGATCGTCGCCCGGGCGCGCGCTGATGGAGGCGCACCGAAGCGGCCGACATCCCGGGCGTCGTCTCGGCGTTGATAGCTCATTCGAGGGTTTCGACGGTGTTCTGCCCAAAAAGGGGATGAGAGGTGCGCGGTCATCGGGCTTCCTGTGACCGCGCTCGTCCTCGACGAGCGGCTGTTCCAACTGCGGATGAAGGAGTGCGGTCGTGTACAGGATGTTGATGCGGAGCTTCGCCCTCGCTTGCTGCCTTCTCGCCCTCGCGGCGACTGCGACGACGGGAGCGATGGCCGACGACGGAACGGCTGATGACGATGCGCAGCTTCTGGATGTGTCCAAGCAGGTGTCGGGCGTCGAGAAGAAGATGAACGACCTGCTTGCGCATGGGCGATGGGCGAGGGCCGGAAAGCTTCTCGAGGGTGCCGACTGCGGATACGGCGACGCGTCCCCTGTTTTCGCACCTTGGGGTGATAACGCGCTGTACACGCTCGCGCCTCAGGGTGATCTGTCGGCGGCCGACAGCTGGACGTTGAACAAGCAGGCGACGGTTGTTCCCTCTGCTGATCCGTTCAGCGGCGCCCCGCAATCGCTCCAGCTCGCGAAAGACGCGCAGGCCGCTACGCCCGCGATGTGCGTGAACCTCGACAACCCGACGATCCGCTTCTTCGTCAGGGATCTCGGCGGTAACGGCAAGTCGCAGCTCAAGGTCGACGTCCTCTACGAGGACTTCGACGGGCACGTAAAGCACTTGACGGTCGCGAAACTGAGGGCCGGGAGCGACTGGCAACCGTCGGTCATCGTGCCGATGTACATGAACAGGCTCGCGCTGGCGTCGTCAAGTGGCCTGACCGCGGTCGCGTTCCACTTCAAGGCAGAGGGACTCCAGAAGGACGAGACGCTGGCGATCTCGAGCCTCCTCGTCGACCCCTTCAGTAGCCGCTAGCCCGGAGTCGATGGGGCCGATAACCCGAGGGTGTACGCGGGACCAGCGACACCCGCTCGCGCTCGTCGATCGCCGCAGTTCAACTCACATCGCGAACTGCCGATACCGTCCGTTGTGAGCACCTCCTCGGCGGCAGTTGATCTCCAGACGGAGCTCGTTGCGGCGTCGCGCGAACGTGTCGTTTCCACGCTGTCTCGCCGCGAGCGGCTGACGCACGGCTCGACCGCGTTCTTGTTCGTGATAGCCGCAGCCAGCCTGGCGGCGCATGACGTAGCGTCCCGCCCCGGCGCGCCGCTCGTGGCGGCGCTGTTTGTGGCATCGGTCGCGCTGGCCTCGCGTGTGGAGCTGGAGGTCGGAAGCGGCTTCGCGTCGCCCGTCGAGCTGGTCGTGATCCCCATGCTTTTCGCCCTGCCGGCCGGCCAGGTTCCCGCCGTAGTCGCACTTGGGCTCGTGCTCGGCCAGGCCCCGAGCTATCTCCGTGGACGCGTGCCGACGCAGCGAATTATCGTCGCGATCGGGAACGCGTCCTACACTCTCGGCCCGGCGCTCGTCTTCGTCCTGTTGTTCGACCGGAGCGCGGGCGTCGGCGAGTGGGCGGCTGTCACGGCCGTCGCTGTCTGCGCGCAGTTCCTCGGCGACGGTGCGATCTCCACTGCCCGTGAGTACTTCGCCGTCGCCGTCGACCCGCGGTCGCTCATTCGGCCGCTCGGGTGGATCTTCTTCGTCGATGCTTGTCTCGCGCCCATTGGATTCGCGGCACAGCCTCGCCGGATCGGTTTGGACACCGGCGTACTTCCTGCCGCTTCCACTCCTGCTGCTGACACGACTCTTCGCGCACGAACGCTCTGATCGAGTCAGCCACGCCCTCGAGCTTTCGGCGGCCTACCGCGGTACCGCATTCCTGCTGGGCGACGTCGTAGAGGCAGACGACGCGTATACCGGAGCGCACAGCCGCAATGTCGTGGAACTTGCGGTCGCGGTCGCAGACCACCTCGGACTCGATGCTCGATCACGCGATCTGGCCGAGCTGACCGCCCTCCTCCACGACGTCGGCAAGATCAGGATCCCTAACTCGATCATCAACAAGGAAGGGCCGCTTACCGAGGACGAGTGGGCCATCATCCGGATGCACACGATCGACGGCGAGCAGCTCCTGTCCCAGGTCGGCGGGTTGCTCACGGAGGTCGGGCACATTGTCCGCTCCTGCCACGAACGCTACGACGGACGCGGCTACCCTGACGGGCTCGCGGGCGAGGCGATCCCACTCGTCGCGCGAGTCGTCTGCTGCTGCGACGCCTTCAACGCGATGACGACGACGCGCCCGTACCGCGCGGCCATGTCCGCAGAGGAGGCCCGCCAAGAACTCATGCGAAATCGCGGCACCCAGTTCGATCCGAATGTCGTCGACGCACTCCTTGCTGTAGCCGCCTAGCGAGGAATCGCGCGTCACTGCCGCGAGGCGAATCGCCGCCGCCGAGGATGTTCGCAAGAGCCCGCCGCGCGCGATCCCGGCGATCGGCCCGACGGATCGTCATCAGAGCGCCGACGAATGCTCGATCGCGACCATCGCCGCCACCGTCCAGCCCTGGATCTCCTGGGGCGGCTGCTCGACCCGGTTCTCGCGCCCGTTGCGACTGTCGTACACGTCGACGATCCGTTTCGCGATCAGCTCTGTCCCCGGCTCGCCACCGGCGACGAACTCGGGGAAACGGTGCGTGGCCCGGCAGGAGGCGACGATGCGGCGCTGCAGCTCCTGCGCTTCGTCGCGGAATCCCCGTCGGGCGAAGCTGAGCGAGATCAGGTAGTTGTCGCAGCCCCAGACGTTGCCGTTGTGATACGCGCGCGGTCGGAACCGCGACTCGCGAGCCGAGAGCGTGCGGATCCCGCCTACGGCGAGGAACTCGTCCGAGAGGAGCAGCTCCGCGAGACGTCGCCGCCGCATGGCGAGCTCCGGCCGGTCGAGGAGGCGCGAGCCGAGCAGCCACCCCATGTTCGACGCGCGCGTCTCCAGCGGCCGCGGCGCACCGGACTCCGGGTGGTGGTCGAGCCCGATCGCGTAGAAGCCGCCCTCGGGATCGTCGACCCAGAGGTGCTTCTCGACGGCACGATCGAGCCTGCCCGCGGCCTCGAGCAGGACGGTTGGGGCCGGGTGTTGCGCCGCCGCCTCGACGAGCGCGTCATAGGCCAGCGCCTGCGTCTCGACGGAGGCGACCGGAGCGTCGTGGTTACACACCGTGCCGTCGGCGTGCGACATGCTGTCCCAGCTGTCCTTCCAGACCTGGTTCTCGAGCCCGTGCGGGTTGGCGCGCCGGTAGCTCAGGAGCCCGAGGTCGTCCTCCGCGAGCCGCCGGAGCAGCCAGCCGACGGCCGCGTCCAACGAGTCGCGCACGGTCGCCTCACGCCCGGGAACCGGCGTGGCCGCGAACCCCGGCCGGCGCTCGATCGCGCGCACCGCGGCCCGGACGAAAAGGGGCGTCGCATCGACCGACCCGTAATACGGGAAGCCCCAGAGGCCATCGGTCTCGACATCGCGGATCTCGTGCGCGATCCGCCCCGGCTCCTCTTCGCGCAGCGCGTCGAACGCGCGACCCTGGACACCGGCGAGGTGCAGCACCGTCGTCTCGAGCAGCCGTGGAAAGAGGTCGCCGACCACCAGCGCGACCGTCAGCGAGTCGCGGCCGAAGACCACCTCGAACAGGCGAAGCGCCGCCTCCCCGGCATTTCGCTCGGTCACGCGCGCACCGACCGCGGGACCGTTCAGGCCGATCTCCTCCGGCCTCTCGACGCCGGTCAGCTTGCAGAGCTCCTCGAGCGCGTCCGGCATCGTCTCCGGATCCCGCAGATCGAGCTCCTGGACGGCGTCGATCCGCTCGCCCGGGAGCAGCTTCACCGGAGGACGAAGGGCATCCACTGCTGGGATTTACGGAAGGGAGGCGGCCGTCGGCGCGGCGAGCGTCACCGGATTTCCGTCGGGGTCCGAAACGAACGCCACCCGCTCGCCCCACGGCATGTCGTCGGCGTCGCGAA
>JABFWJ010000451.1 GCA_013362295.1 Thermoleophilia bacterium | reverse complement strand
GAACAAGGCGACGGCTCTCCTCTCCGCTGATCCAGCGCGATCCCGGCAGCGTGAGCCGCCCGTCGAGGGTCATCGCGGCCTTGTAGATCACGAACGGCCGCTGCTTCGTCAACCACGTCCGCCAGGCCTCGTTGAGCGCGCGCGCCTCGAACCAGTCGACGAACTCGACGTCGACGCCCGCCTCGCGCAGGCGCCGTTCTCCGCCCGCCGCCTCGGGATTCGGATCGCGGGCTGCGAAGACGACGCGCTCGACGCCGGCGGCGAGGATCGCCTCGGTGCAGGGCGGCGTCGTGCCGTGGTGGGCGCACGGCTCGAGGGTGACGTAGAGCGTCGCGTCACGTGCGCGCCCGCCGGCGGCCTCCAGTGCGACCACCTCTGCATGACGGCCGGACGCCTCCGTTGCGCCTTCGCCGACGATCTCGCCGTCACGCACGACGACTGCTCCGACCGTGGGCTTGGGATACGCACGGTTGCGCGCCGCGTGCGCAAGGTCGAGCGCCCGCGAGATGCTCATGTCAGGTCTTGCACGAGCCGGCGATACGAGCGAGGCAGGTCCTCGCGTCCGAAGATCGCCGACGCCGCGACGAAGAGCGTTGCCCCTCGGTTCCGCAGCTCACGGATGTTGCCGGGCCCGACGCCGCCGTCGACCTGGATCGGAGTCTCGTCTGGGAGGAGGCCGCGCAGCTCTTCGACGCGGTCGAACGTCTCCTCGAGGAACGGCTGGCCCGAATATCCAGGATGGATCCCCATGCACAGGACGATGTCGGCAGCGCCTGCGACGGCGGCGGCGTGGTCCGGTGCCGTCTCGGGATTGAACGCGACGCCGACCTGCAGCTCCTGCTCGCGCGCAGCGCGGATCGTCGCGGCGACGTCCGCCACCGCCTCGACGTGGAACGTGACGCTGTCGCCGCCCGCCTCGGCTACCGCGCGGAAGTGCTTGGTCGGATTGTCGACCATCAGGTGAACGTCGATCACGCCCCCGTAGCCATGGATCAGCGGCGAGATCGACTGCAGGACGATCGGGCCCATCGTGATCGGATCGACGAAGTGCCCGTCGCCGACGTCGAAGTGGAAGACACGGCACTCCGCGCGCAGGAGATCCTCGAGCTGCTCGCCGAGCCGCGCGAAGTCGGCGCCGTAGATCGACGGCTCGACTTCGACGGTACGTATCCAGTCACGCCACGGCACGGGCCGGATCCTATGGTTTGCGCAAGCGAGCGATGAAGAAGCCCGATGTCCTGTCGCGGTGCGGCAACGTCAGCAGGAACTCGGGCCTCGTCGGGTGCGCGTACTGCGGCCAGTCGTCCGTCAGCGGAAGGACCTCGAGCCCGGAGGCATCGACGATCGCTTCGTTCTCGTCGGCGTTCAGCGTGCAGACCGAGTAGACGATCGTCCCGCCCGCGTTCGTGCGCTCGGCCGCCGCCCCGAGCAGCTCGCGCTGCAGCTCCGGCAACGGCCGAGCCCGCCAGCGCAGGTCGGGCCGGCGCGCCAGCACGCCGAGCCCGGAGCACGGCGCGTCCACGAGTGCACGGTCGAACCCGTTCTCGGCGAGCTCGCGGACATCCGCGTTGACGACGCGGACATTCGGGCGAACGGTCTTCGCGAGCGCCTCGGCCCGTCCGGGATGCACTTCCACCGCGGTCACGTCGCCGGCGAGCAGGGCCGTCTTGCCGCCCGGCGCGGCACAGGCGTCGAGGATCCGCTCGCCGGGTTGCGAGCCGACGACGAGCGCCGCGAGCTGCGACGCCCGGCTCATCGGGCGCATGCGAGATATATCGACGGTATCCACCTGATATGCGCCTGGTACATCAGTTGCCGACCCGACGGGCTCGTCGGCGTGCACCTCGAGCGCCGGCGGCTCGTTCTGTGCGCGCATCAGCGCGATCGCCGTCTCCTGCCCGAAGTCGCGCGTCCATGTCTCCGCGATCCAGTCCGGATACGACTGCTTCACCGGGCCGTCGGGCAGCGAGGCGACGAGGCCGTTGAAGCCGTGTGCGAGCCGCCGCATCACTGCATTCGTGAACGGAACGGCGCGCTCGAGTCGCGCCGCGCGCACGAGCTCGACCGTATCGTTAACCACGGCGTGTTCCGCCTGCTCCGTGAACGCGAGCTGGTACGCGCCGAGCCGCAGCGCCGCCTTGACCGGAGCGTCGAGCTTGCGCACGGGCCGCTTGCCGAGCTCCTCGATGCCGAAGTCGAGCGTGCGCGCACGCTGCACCGTCCCGTAGGCAAGGCGCTGTGCGAGCGCGCGGTCGCGCGCATCGAGACCCTCGACGGCTGAGTCGATCGCGCGGTCCGCGTACGCGTCCTCCTCGAAGACGCGGCGCACGACGTCGTACGCGGCACGACGGGCCGGCGCGATCATCGTAGGCCGCGCACGAACTCGTCGTAGGTCATCTGGCTGCGGCCCTCCGGCTGCACGACCTCCGGCACGAAGCGGCCGTCCTCGAGCCGCGCCTTCCAGATCGTCATGCGCCTCCCGTGCAGCTTGCCGCGCGCGCCGATATGGGGCGACAGTGCGCGCACCCGCCGCCAGGAGTCGAGCGGATCGTCCAGGTTCAGCTCACGATCGGGCGCGGTGATCTTCTCGGCGTAGGTCGCGCCCTCCTCGGACTGCGGCTCGAACGACGGGGACTCGATCGTGTCGGCGAGCAACCGCGCGGCCACCTCGGCCGAGCGTGCGAACGTCTGCCCCGCGTCGAGCTCGCCGACGTCGAAGGCTTCCCGCGCAGCGATCGGCCCGGCGTCGAGCGCCGCGATCGTCTCGTGGATCGTCACCCCCGTGCGCTCGTCTCCCGCGAGGATCGCCCGCTCGACTGGCGCGGCGCCACGCCAGCGCGGCAGCAGCGACGGGTGGACGTTCAGCCAGAGCGAGCGTTCGAGCAGCGGCGTCGGGATGTAGAGGCCGTACGCGCAGACGACGACCCGGTCGACGTCTGCCGGGAGCTCCGGTTTCTCGGGTTGATGGACGGGGATGCCGAGCTGCTCTGCGACGAGCTTCGCGGCCGGCGGGCCGAGCTTGC
>JABFWJ010000311.1 GCA_013362295.1 Thermoleophilia bacterium | reverse complement strand
ATGGTCGAATGGGCGCACGCCTTCGGCTGCCCGATCTACCTGCACGAGGCGGAGCGCAAGTGGGTGATGCGCCCCGACCCCGCCGTCCGCTTCTGGGACGGCGAGACCCACGAGCTCGGAGGCGGGCTGACGCTCGTTCGCTGCGGCGGCCATTTCGACGGCGCGCAGGCGCTCCACTGGGGTGAGCGGCGAGCGCTGCTCAGCGGCGACATCGTGATGGTGATCCCCGACCGGCGCTACGTGAGCTTCATGTACTCGTACCCGAACCTGATCCCGCTCCCGCCGTCGAAGGTGCAGCGCATCGCGGATGCGCTTGCCCCCTTCGAGTTCGACACGATCTACGGTGCGTGGTGGGACCGGTTCGTCGCGGCGGCCGGCTCAGCGGTCGTCCGCCGGTCCGCCGACCGCTACATCCGTGCGGTCCGCGAGCCGGGGCTCGCGTCGTAGGCGCCGCCACAGCAGGTCGGCATTCGGCGCGAGAAAGCCGAGTGCGATGCCCGGCAGCGCCGGCAGCCCGCTGAGGTCCCACCAGACCGTCGCCGCGATCGTCAGTCCGAGCGCCGCGACGAGGCAGACCCACGTCGCATGCACGCGCAGGCCGAACCGCGTCGCCGCGGCGAGGAAGAGCGCGAAGAAGAGGAGGTCGGGAACGCCCAGATTCGCCGCCGCGTGCTCGCCCGGGACGGGGAACGCGAACGAGAGGACGCTGAACACGTGCTCGTGGTGCTCGACGATCTGCTTCGTTGGCCCGCGCCACACCGAGTACGCGTCCACCCACGGGATGATCGCCGCGACGAGCACGACCCAGCTGACCGCTTCGAAGTAGCCGAGGAACCACCAGCCGAGGAGCGCGCAGGCGGCGAGGCGCGCGAAGTTCGCGAAGACGTCGACGTCCGCGTAGGTGAGGACGCCGGCGAGCACGGCGAAGGCGAGTCCGGCGCCGAGCAGCCCGCGCGCCTTCCACAACGGGAGTGCGAGCAGCACGAGCCCGAACACCGCTGGGATGAGCGCGAATCCGAGCCAGGCGACGTCCCACCACACGGAGGCCCGCCACAGGTGCGCCGACCCCTCGTAGTAGGCGACGAGCAGCCCGAAAAGACAGAGGCCTCCGGCGGCGCGCGACCAGCGCCCGCGGATGGTGGCCGAGACGCGGCGCAGCTCGTCCGGGTCGGGCTTGAACGTAGGCACTCCTATGCCCTGCGCCCGCCCCGAACGAGCTGTTTGGTCTGGGCCATCCCCGCAAGCACTATCGCGAGCCGCCGAAGGCCTAATAGGGCGGCAGAGCGGCCCACCAGGGGCCCACGGTCTTGAAGGCGTTCCAAAACGCGGTTTTCGCAGGAGCCTCGTCGAGGGATGAGTCGATGTCGGGAACGGCGAGCGCCTCGATCGTCGGCGTGAAGCGCTGCAGCTCACCCACCTTATCCTCGACCGGCTGTGCAAGGGGGAAGCGGATCCCGTTCAGGAACTCGAGTGCGTCCGCTCCCATCACCACGACCAGCTTCGGCTCGACGATCCGCAGCTCACGCCGCAGCCACTCGGCGGCCAGTCCGGGATCGCAGCCCGCGAACTTGACCGCGTTCGTGCCGTAGACCTCCATCGGATCGACGTGGAGCCGCTGGAGGGACTTGATCAGCGCGTTCCCGGCCCGTCCGTGGAAGGCGACGCCCTCCTGCAGCTCCTGCGCCTGCGGCCCGTACTTGAGCAGGAAGATGTTCGCCAGCGGATGCCCGGTCGGCAGCGCGGTCGGTGCCCCGTGGGCGGCCTGGGCGATCTCGTGCGAGAGGCGATTGATCTCGGTGATCGCCTTGCGCAGATAGCGGTCGTAGATCTCGTCTGTGGTCACGGTGGAGCCCACGCGGCACGGGGACCTTTCGGGACCCGGGGACCTTCTCCTAGAGGCTCGATGTGAATTTCAGGCACTCGCGGCTGGTGGCTCAGACACGGCCCATCTCGCCCGGCTCGGGCTTGAACGTAGGCACGGCTATGCCCTGCGCCCGACCCGGGCGACCTGCTTGGTCTGAGCCATCCCCGCAAGCACGTAAATCCACATCAAGCCTCTAGCGGACCTTCTCCTTCACCTGAGCGACCCACTTCAGTGACTGGAGGTAGGCGAGCGACTTCGGCCGGCGCAGGATTTCGGCCGTCCGCAGCGAGATCAGGAACTCCTCCGGGTCGCCGAACGCGCGCATCCGGAGCGCCCCGGTGCCGACCCCCTGCAGGACGTGCGCGTCGGAGCCCGCGCCCATCGTCAGGTTGTACTTCCGGGCGAAGCGCAGTGCCTCGTCGTTGAAGGCCTCGAAGAGCAGGCGCGCGTTGTAGACCTCCAGCACGTCGACGTCGGCGAGGTGCCTGTGCAGCGTCCGCGGGTCGGGGATCGCGTGCAGGCGGTCGAAGGGGTGCGGGACGTAGACGAGACCGCCCTGCTCGCGGATCGCGGCGATCGTCTCGCCGAAGCTGAGGCCGCCCGGGATCTCGCGCTCGAGGAAGAGCCCGATCACTTCGCCCTGGTCGTCGGTCTTCAGCTCCTCGCCCGGGATCACCACGAGCTGCCGGCCACGTGCCTCGTCGACGGTCTCGAGCGCGCCTCCGAAGACGTTGTGGTCGGTGACGGCGATCGCGCCGAGCCCCTCGCTCTCGGCGTGGTCGACGAGCTCTGCCGGTTCGATGCTGCAGTCGTGCGACCACGACGTGTGCATGTGCAGGTCGGCGATGATCCACGGCCGGTTCGAGAGCGGCTCGGTCTGCCGGCGATGGCGGCGCCTGCTGCCGAGCGCGGTGTAGATGCCCTCGAGCTCCCGTGCCACGTGCTCGAAGGTCTGCTGCTCGGCGTCGGCGCGCGCGGCCGCTCCTTCACGTGCGCGGAGCTCCTCGTCCTCGGCGAGCCGGGCCGCCGCGGCGGCCGCGAGCTCCGGCTGTGCCTCGACCCCCCGAGGGCGGGCGATCGCACACCCGGCCGCGGCGGCCTCGAGCGTCACGCGGCGCAGGCCCTCCACGCCCGGCACGAAGATCGCCGCGTCGTTGAGGA
>JABFWJ010000098.1 GCA_013362295.1 Thermoleophilia bacterium | reverse complement strand
ACAACGTCCTGAACGCGAAGGAGCATGCGCGCGAGGCGGAGATCATCAAGGACGCGGGGCAGGTCGGCGCGGTCACGATCGCGACCAACATGGCCGGCCGCGGCGTCGACATCAAGATCGACGACACCGTGCGCGAGGTCGGCGGCCTCTACGTGCTCGGCACCGAGCGCCACGAGGCGCGCCGGATCGACAACCAGCTCCGCGGCCGTTCGGGCCGCCAGGGCGACCCCGGCGAGACACGCTTCTACCTCTCGGGGCAGGACGACCTCGTCCGCCTGTTCGCGGGCGACCGGATCCACAACATCATGGAGCGCTTCAAGCTGCCCGACGACCAGCCGATGGAGGCGTCGATCCTCTCGCGGCAGATCGAGAACGCACAGAAGAAAGTCGAGGAGCAGAACTTCGTCGCGCGCAAGAACGTCCTCAAGTACGACGACGTGATGAACGTCCAGCGCATGGTCATCTACGAGCAGCGCAACCGGGTCCTCCACGGCGAGGACCTCGCCGATGACATCCGCGAGGAGTGGCTGCCCGAGGTGATCTCGAACGTCGTCGCCGACTACACCTCGTTCGAGGCCCCCGAGGAGTGGGAGCTCGGGGAGCTGGTCGGCGCGATGGAGACGATCTACGGCACGGGAGTCGCGGAGAGCGAGCTCAAGGGGCTCGACCGCGAGGCGATCGTGCAGGAGTTCCTCGACGACGCGCTCGACGCCTACGCGGAGCGCGAGAAGGACCTCGACCAGATCCAGGAAGGGCTGATGCGCGATCTCGAGCGCTTCATCGTCCTCCAGACCGTCGACATCCGCTGGCGCGAGCACCTCGAGAACATGGACTACATGCGCGAGGGCATCCACCTGCGCGGCATGGCGCAGAAGGACCCCCTCGTCGAATACCGCAACGAAGGCCATGCGATGTTCCTCGACCTGAACCGCGCGATCCGCGAAGAGGTCGTGACGCTGCTCTTCCACGCCGAGGTGACCCCGGACGACGGCAGTGCGGGGCTGCAGCAGCAGGACGACGGCAGCGGCAACGGGTCGCTGAGCTACGAGCACCAGTCGCTCGCGGGCGCGGACGCGATCCTCGCTGCGGGCGGCACCTCGACGGCGGCCGCGGCCGGCTACGCAAGCGGCGGCGGCTCGGTGTCGACGCCCGTGGCGCAGAAGCCGAAGGTGAACAGCGACATCGAGAACATCGGCCGCAACGACCCCTGCTGGTGCGGCTCGGGCAAGAAGTACAAGAAGTGCCACGGCGCCTAGCAGCGCCGAGCCTCGCCGACGATCAGATCCGGCTCGAGCCACTCGCCCAGCGCGACGTGGAGGAGCTGCTCGGGGTCGTCGACGACGCCGAGATCGTGCGCTTTACCCGCTTGCCGACGAGCGGCGTCGACTCGGCGTGGGTGAGCGGCTGGATCGGCCGGTACGAGGCAGGCTGGGAGGACGGTAGCCGCGCCGGCTTCTCGATCCGCGATCACGACCGCAGGCTGCTCGGGTTCGGCGCCCTCGTCGACCTCGACCTCGATCGGGGCGAGGGTGAGATCGGCTACCTCGTCGGCCCGGCGGCGCGCGGGCGCGGCGTCGCGCGCAGGGCCGTCGACCTACTCACGCGCTGGAGCTTCGACGAGCTCGGGCTCGAACGCCTCGAGCTGCGCATCCATCCCGACAACGTCGGCTCGGTCAAGGTCGCCGAGCGCGCCGGATACCGGCTCGACGGCGTGCTCCGCAATGTGCATTTCAAAGAAGGTGTCCGGTCCGACCTCGGCGTGTGGTCGCGTCTGAAGACCGATTGATCCCGTAGGCTCCCGGCGTGAGCACGGCTGACCGCCGCCTGCTCGCCCGGGAGGCAACGATCTCGACCGCCGTCGCGGCGACGCTCGCCGCGTTCCTCCTCTGGGCGACGCCGCCCGGCATCGACTGGGCTGCTCATGCGTACCAGCGCACCTTCTTGCTCCAACACGGCTTCCAGATCTGGAACAACTTCTGGTACGCGGGGCGCAACTCGTTCATCACCTACAGCCTCATCTACTACCCGCTCGCCGCGCTGCTCGGCATCAAGGTGCTCGCACTCGCGTCGATCGCAATGGCCGCGATGGCGTTCAGCATCGTCGTCTTCGGCCAGTGGGGCCATGTCTCGCGCCTCTCGAGCCGCTCGTTCGCGGTGCTGTGGGTCGGGATCATCGGCGCGGCGGCGTTCCCGTTCGCGCTGGCGGTGTCATTTGCGCTGCTCTCCATCTGGGCGCTGCAGCAGGGACGGCGCGGCCGGTTCGCGGTCGGCTCGGTGCTCACGCTCGCGGCGAGCCCGCTCGCCTTCGTGCTGCTCGCGGTGGTCGTCTCGGGCGCGGCGCTCGCGCGCGGCAGCCTCCGCAACGTACGGGTGCAGATCGCCGTCCTCGCCGGGTGCGCCGTCGGCGAGCTCCTGCTCTACCGTCTCTTCGGGGACGGCGGCCGCTTCCCGTTCCAGACGCTGCAGCTGTTGCCCGGGCTGATCTTCTGTGGCATCGGGCTGATGGTGACGCGCGGTGTCGCCGCTGCGAAGCCGCTGTACGGCCTCTTCTGGATCTACCTCGCCGCCCTCCTCACCGCCTACGTCGTGCCGTCGTCGGTCGGGTCGAACATCGAGCGCATCCGCTATCTCGCGCTGCCGCTCGCGCTGATTGCGGTCGCTCTGCGCCACTGGCGTCCGCTGTGGCTCGTCGTGCCGGCCGTCGTGCTCGCGGCGGTCTGGAACGCGACGCCGATCGCGGTCAGCTTCCTGCGCGTCAGCTCGGACCCGGAGGCGTCGCCGGCGTACTGGCAGCCCGCGATCGGCTATCTGCAGGCGCATCTCAGCCCGTCGTGGCGCGTCGAGGTCGTCGACACCGTCGAACACTGGCCGGCCGCCTACCTGCCGGATGCGGGGATCCCGATCGTGCGCGGGTGGTACCGGCAGAGCGACTTCCCGCAGAACGAGCTGCTCTACGACGGCGGGCTCGGTGCGCGGGGCGACGAGGGATGGCTGCGGCGCATGGGCGTCCGCTACGTGCTGCTCGCCGACGCGCCGACC
>JABFWJ010000394.1 GCA_013362295.1 Thermoleophilia bacterium | reverse complement strand
CGTCGAGGTCGCGCACAGACTCGGCATCAACCGCGTCGCCTCGACCGACTTCATCCGCCAGACGATGCGCGCGTTCTTCTCGCCCGAGTTCATGCCGACGATCCACTACTCGAGCTTCGAGGCGGGGCAGGCCCTCGATGAGGAAGTGACCGGGGACCCGACCGTCGTCGGCTTCGTCGAGCAATGCCGGCACGTCTGCGTCGGCGTCGACGCGGCCATCGGCCGCGCGCTGACCGAAGGGTGGTCGATGGTGCTCGAAGGCGTGCATCTCGTTCCCGGCCTGCTGCCGGCCGAGCTGCAGGGAGCGCTGCTCGTCCACGTCGTGATCGAGATCGCAGATGAAGACATCCACCGCATGCATTTCCACATGCGCGATGCGACGACGGGCGGGATCCGCGCGATGGACAAGTACCTGGAGCACCTCGACGACATTCGTCGCGTGCAGACCTACATCACGAGCCGGGCGCGACGCGAGAGCGTTCCCGTCGTCGAGAATGCAAACGTGGAGCGCACGATCGGCCAGGTGATCGAGCTCGTGATGCAGGCTGCTGAGCGGACGCGGCAGACGGCGTGAGCGCGGACGGGCGCGTCCAGAAGTCGGGCGACCGGCCGCCCTGCCAGTGCGAGACGTTCGCGCGGGTGACCGAGCGGGCGGCGCTCGCCGGCGCCCGCTGGCTGGGACGCGGCGACAAGGAAGCTGCCGAAGAGGCGGCGTACTCCGGCGCGCGGATCGCGCTCGAGCAGATGCCGATCGACGGACAGATCGTGATCGGCGCGCGCGAAGGCGCCGAACAACTCGGCGCCGGCGGCCAGATCGGTCTCGGCGGCGAGGAGTACGACCTCGCTGTCGATCCGCTCGAGGGCAGTGCCGTCGTCGCGCGCGGGGGCACGAACGCGATCGCGATGATCGCCGCGGCCGGGCGAGGCTCGATGCCGTCGCTGCCCGACATGTACATGCGGAAGATGGCCGTCGGTCCGCGGGCCCGCGGCCAGATCTCGCTCGACCGACCCGTCGCGGAGAACGTGCGCGCGATCGCGGACGCGTTCGGCCGCATGGTCAACGACCTGACCGCGATCGTGCTCGACCGGCCGCGGCACCACGATCTCGTCGAGGAGATCCGGGCGGCGGGCGCTCGGATCAAGCTGATCCAGGACGGCGACGTGACCGCGTCGATCAGCGCCGCGGTGCGGGGAACGAACGACCACCTTGCGATCGGGATCGGCGGTACCCGGCAGGCCGTGCTTGCGGCCGCCGCCCTCCGCTGCCTGGGCGGCGAGCTGCAGGCGCAGCTCTGGCCGACGCGCCGCGCGGAGATCGAAGAGGCCAAGGAGAACGGGATCGAGGACGTCGACCGCATCTTCACGATCGACGACCTCGCTCCGCAGGAGGTAATCGTGGTCGCGACAGGCGTCTCGAGCGGCGACCTCCTCCGTGGGGTGCGCTTCCTCGGAGACTCGGCCCGCACGCACTCGCTCGTCATGTGCACCCGCTGCAACTGGGTGCGGTTCGTGGACGGCATCCACTTCCTGACGCGGGATCGTCGCGAGGAAGTCAGGCTGAGCTAACCTCGCGTCATGCCGTCCAAGGAAGAGGTCGTCGAGGCGCTGCGCCAGGTGGAGGATCCGGAGCTCGGGATGGACATCGTCGAGCTCGGTCTCTTCTACGACGCGGAGATCGACGGGCCCGACGTCACCGTGCACTACACCCTGACGTCGATGGGCTGCCCGGCCGGGCAGATGATCGAGGAGGACATCCAGCGCGTCGTCGGCGAGATCCCGGGCGTGGGGGACGTCAAGAGCGACCTGACGTTCGACCCGCCGTGGACGCCAGAGAAGATGTCCGACGACGCGAAGTTCATCCTCGGCTTCGGCTGAACGCCGTCGAGCATCGATCGTCCGGGCGCTCCCCGACCGTCGGTCTTGAGCGACCGTCCACCCCCCGCGCCGCAGGGCGGGGTGAACGGCCGCTCAACCGGCGCGGTAGCCGCGCTTGCGCACCGCGCACGAAGGGCAGTAGAACGCGAGCGTCGGAGACTCATCCCGTTCCGGATCGTCGATCCGGTAGGCGCGCCATCCCGCCCAGCGGAGTCCACTGAGGTTCCCGCATCCGGCGCAGATTGCAACGTTGGCCTGTTGTTGGAGATCCCGACTGCTCGCGTCCACTGCGTCCTGCTCCCCTCTTTCCCCTTGGCTCCACGATGGCGCGTCCCGGACGTGCGTGCTACTAGCCGTTCGGCTAGACCAACCGGTCAGGGGTCTGCCGCTGCAATCCGGTAGCGACGCGCACGCGTAGCAGGCGGTAGGGCTCGTCTCTCCCTTCCCCGGGGTGGCGGCCTCGGGCGCAGCAGCCTCGGCCGCGTGGCCGCTGCGCCCCCTTTGCACTCGATTGTCGTCCCTCCCGAGTTCATACCGACCGGGCACCGAGCTTCTCACCCACCACCCCGATAGTGGGCGAGACAACCGGAACGGACGAGGAGCGAAGACTTCACATGAAACAGCGGATCACCATCATTCTCGGCATTGCGATCGTCGCGCTCGTCGCGTCGACGGCGGCCCTTGCCGGCACGCTGACCGCGACGGCAACAGTGAGCGGCGGCGCGGGCGGGCTGAGCCTGAACCTCCCGTCGAACCCGTCGATCACCGACACGCTCGACGGCACGGATCAGACCGCCGCCTATGCACCCATCCTGGGCGTCGTCGATCCCCGCGGCACGGGCGCCGGCTGGAACCTGACGATCTCGGCGACAACCTTCTCGGACGGCTCGGGCCACACGCTCGCAGCCGGCCAGGTCGCATCGGTCGCCGCCGCTTGCCATACGGGCAGCACCTGCACCGCCGCGACCTCGTCGGGCATCAGCTATCCCCTGACGATCGGAGGCACCGCCTCGAAGTTCTTCAACGCGGCCGTCAACACGGGCCTCGGCAAGATCGACGTCACCCCGACGATCGACGTCTCGATTCCGGGCAATGCGTATGCCGGCACGTACACCTCCACGGTGACGCTCGCCTCGGTCAGCGGCCCGTAAGCGCCTCAGATCGGAAGAG
>JABFWJ010000156.1 GCA_013362295.1 Thermoleophilia bacterium | reverse complement strand
GGCCGATCTCGTGCCCGCCCGGCCCGCCACCGCAGTCGCCCCGCCTGTCCGGCGGCACACGCCGGCGCGGGCGGCGAAGCAGCGCGTCGTGCGAGGCCACTCAGCCCTCGCACCCGGGCAGCTGAAGGCGAAGGCACGCGGCCGCTCCTCCGTCGCGCCCGGGCAGCTGAAGGCGAAGGCACGCGGCCGCTCCTCCGTCGCGCCCGAGCGGCTGAAGGCGAAGGCACGCGGCGGCTCCTCCGTCGCACCTGGGCAGCTGAAGGCGAAGGCACGCGGCCGCTCCTCCTCGGCCCCCAGTCGCGTGCGAGCCCGGGCCGGCGCGGCGCCCGGACGGCTACACCGCACGGCTAGGACGGCGACCACGACCGGCGTCACCACCACGAGCGTCACGACGACGACGCCCGGGCGGGGGCGTGCGGTCGGGCACGCGCACTGATGCACTCGGGCGTCCCCCGGAACAGAGACGCGGGCCTCCGCCGACGCCGCTGGCGGCCGCCGGCGCACTGGCGCTTGCTCGGCTTCTGCCTGCTCGTCGTCTCAGCGCTGATCCTCTTCGAGGGCTTTGCGACTCACACGATCGGCGTTAGCGCCGAGCCGCGCGACGCAGTCGGCGGCTCGGCACCGCTCGCGGGCAGCCGCCCGATTCTGAGAGCGCGCGCAGACCGGCTCGTCTCCCAGCAGCCTCCGCCGGGGCGGCGGGTCGCGCTCACCTTCGACGACGGTCCCGACCCGCGCTGGACGCCGAAGATCGCGGCCGTCCTGCGCCGCGAGCACGTGCGGGCAACGTTCTTCGTCATCGGGAGCGAGGCCGCACGCAACCCCGGGATCGTCCGCGCGCTCGTCCGCGACGGCGACGAGCTGGGCAACCACACGTTCACGCACGTCGCGCTCTCGAACGGGCCGAGCTGGCAGGCGCGGCTGCAGCTCGAGCTGACCGAGGCGACACTGGTCGGCATCACTGGCCGCTACACCCGGCTCGTGCGCCCGCCCTACTCGGCGACCGCGGACGCAGTCACCGTCGCACAAGAACACGACCTCGCCCGCGTGGCGGGCAGCCGCTACCTGATCGTGCTCGCAAACTACGACTCACAGGACTGGCGGCGCGGCCCGGTCGCCTCGATCGTGCGGCGGGCAAGTCCGCCCGGGAGCACGGGCGGTATCGTCATGCTACACGATGGCGGCGGCGACCGCGGCCACACGGTGGCGGCGCTGCGGGAGCTGATCCCGCGCCTGCGCGCCCGCGGATTCCGGTTCGTCACCGTCTCACAGCTCGCGGGGCTGCCTCACTCGCTCGTCGCGCCGCCGGCGTCCAGCTGGGAGCGCAGGCGCGGAGCAGCGTTCGCGTGGGCGGTACGCTCCGCGTTCGCGTTCGCCTGGCTCCTCGGTCTCGCCGTAGCCTCCGCCGGCCTGCTGGTGGCTGCGCGCGTGCTGCTCGTCTTCGCGTTCGCGAGCTGGCACCGACGCGCGACGCGCGGGCGGCCCGAGCTCGATGGCTACGTGCCGCCGGTGGCGATCGTCGTGCCGGCCTACAACGAGGCCGTCGGGATCGAGCGCACCGTCCGCTCGCTCTCGGCGAGCGAGTATCCCGACTTCGAGGTCGTCGTCGTCGATGACGGTTCCGACGACGGCACGGCCGATATCGTCGAACAGCTCTCGCTGCCGCGGTTACGCGCTCTGCGCCAGGAAAACGGCGGCAAGCCCTCCGCGCTCAACACCGGCGTGAGCGCAACAACCGCCCCGATCGTCGTCATGGTCGACGGCGACACCCTCTTCGAGCCGGAAACGCTGCGCCGACTCGTCCAACCGCTGGTCGACGAGCGCGTCGGCGCCGTCTCGGGCAACACCAAGGTCGGCAACCGCCGCACTCTGCTCGGCCGCTGGCAACACATCGAGTACGTGATCGGCTTCAACCTCGACCGGCGCATGTACGAAATACTGCAGTGCACGCCGACGGTGCCCGGCGCGATCGGCGCCTTCCGCCGCGACGCTCTCAACGAAGTGGGAGGCGTCTCCGACGACACGCTCGCCGAGGACACCGACCTCACGCTCGCAATCGGCCGCACCGGCCGCCGCGTCGTCTACGCCGACGACGCCCGCGCCTGGACGGAGGCGCCGTCCACGCTCGGCACGCTCTGGCGGCAACGCTACCGCTGGTCGTACGGGACGATGCAAGCGGTCTGGAAGCACCGCGGCGCCCTGATCAGCCGCGACCCACGCCAGAAGCGAATCGGCAGGCGAGCGCTCCCCTACATGATCTTCTTCCAGATCCTGCTGCCGATCGCGGCGCCCCTCATCGACCTCTTCGCGCTCTACGGCATCCTGTTCACCAACCCAGTACCCGTGCTCGGCTTTTGGCTCGCGTTCAACGCCCTTCAACTCGGGCTGGCCACGTTCGCATTCCGCATCGACCGCGAGCCGCTGACGCCGCTCTGGGCGCTGCCGCTGCAACAGTTCGTCTACCGCCAACTCATGTACCTCGTGATCATCGAGTCCACGATCAGCGCACTCGTCGGGACACGCGCCCCGTGGCGCCACCTCGAACGCACCGGCGACGTGGAGATCGCCAACGGTCCACCGTTGCACCCGGTGGCCGCCGAGCATTCACGATCGCGACCTCACGCAATCGCCGCAGCGGACGAGCCCGACGCTGCGATCTCTCTCCCCGACTAAGCGAAGGCGCTCCTCCGGCTGCTAATCCATGAGTTGCGGGTCTTCAACAGCCGAGCCGAGATCCTGCCCACACGCCCGCGGTCTGCGCAATGTCCGAAAAAGTTCAATGTCCGAAAAAGTGGAGCGTGCCGGGATCGATCCGGCGACCTTCGGCTTGCAAAGCCGACGCTCTCCCAGCTGAGCTAACGCCCCGTGCGGCGCGGATTGTACCGCGCCTTCTCCTCAAAAACGGCGAGACGCCCCCTTGCGGGGACGCCTCGTGGTTTGAGGTTGCGGGCCCTTAGGCCGCGCGGGAGAGCCGCTCTTCTTGCCGGGCTCTCTGGATGATCAAGTCGCGGTCACCGAAACGCAGAAGGGCACGTGCCTGGCGCTGTTCG
>JABFWJ010000259.1 GCA_013362295.1 Thermoleophilia bacterium | reverse complement strand
GAGCACGTCGGTCCGCACGTGCTCGGTGTCGTAGCGGCGCGACCGACCGCCGTCGCCGTCGACACGGCCCAGGCCCGCCACGTTGCGCAGGAACTTCTCGTACACCGGCCAGAGCCGGCGCGGGCGGATCATCGTCCGGTAGTAGAAGCCGACGGGCGTGAACGGGCCGCCGAGGCGGTCGACGACCGCGAGGAAGTCCCGGTCGAGCGAGCCGAGGACGTTCTGGCCCCGCACGTCGGCGCCTGCGCGCACCGGCTCGGTGCAGACGCGCACGTTCGGCACCCCGTCGACCGTCATCAGGCAGTTCGGGCAGCGGCCCGAGCAGCACAGCAGCCCGCGCGGCCGGTGATACTTGAAGCTCCGCGAGAAGACGCGGCGGCCGTCGGCGTAGAGCGCGGAGCCGAACGTGTCGCCCGCGAATGCGTCGATCCCGCGGCCCTCGAACGAGAAGGAGACCGGCGCGCTCCGATCCAGATGCTCGTTCGGCTGCGGCGCGAGCCTCATACGGCCGGCGTGTCGGGAACGGCGACTTCGCTCGGCGCGGCCGCACCTGCGTCGGAGCGCGGCGGCAGCTCCGTCTGCAGCACCTCGTTCGTCCGCGTGTCGCGCTCGGCGAGGAACCAGCTGCCGCAGCCCGCCCGGTGGTACCACCACTCACGCTGGATGCCGGCCACGTTGTCGCGGAAGTAGACGTACTCGGTGAGCTCGCGCAGCGTCGGGTCCGCGCCCGGGCGCCGCGTCACCTCGCCCTGGTAGTGGAACTCGTTGACGTCGCGCGGGCCGCAGTTCGGACACGAGAGCAGGAACGACATGGGCGGCTACCGGGCCTCGCCGACGCCCGGGATCCAGTTCGTTCCGGCCAGCGGCACGCCGGCCATCGCGGCGGCCTCGACGGTCAGGGCGACGAGATCCTCGGGCTCGAGGTTGTGTACGTGCGACTTCCCACACGCGCGGGCGAGCGTCTGCGCCTCGAGCGTCAGCACCCGGAGGTAGTTCGCGAGCCTGCGGCCGCCGACGACGGGATCGAAGGCGCCCGCCAGCTCGTCGTCCTGCGTCGAGATGCCGACGGGGTCGTAGCCGGCCTGCCAGTCGTCGTAGAAGCCGGCGGCGCTGCCGAGCGCACGGTACTGCTCGTCGTACTCGGGGCTGTTGTCGCCCATCGCGATCAGCGCGGCAGTGCCGATCGACACCGCGTCGGCGCCGAGTGCGAGCGCTTTCGCGACGTCCGCGCCCGTACGGATGCCTCCGGAGACGATCAGCTGAACCCTCCGGTGCATCCCGAGCTCCGTCAGGGCCTGCACGGCGAGCCGCACCGCGGGGAGCGTCGGGATGCCCGCGTGCTCGATGAAGACGTCCTGCGTGGCCGCGGTCCCGCCCTGCATGCCGTCGACGACGATCACGTCCGCGCCGGCCTTGACCGCGAGCTGCACGTCGTAGTACGTGCGCGTCGCGCCGACCTTCACGAAGACGGGCTTCTCCCAGTCGGTGATCTCGCGCAGCTCGAGGATCTTGATCTCGAGGTCGTCGGGCCCGGTCCAGTCGGGATGGCGCGACGCGCTGCGCTGGTCGATGCCGCGCGGCAGGTCGCGCATCTCGGCGACCCGGTCGGAGATCTTGTGGCCGAGGAGCATGCCCCCGCCGCCGGGCTTCGCGCCCTGGCCGACGACGACCTCGATCGCATCCGCGCGGCGCAGATCGTCGGGATTCATCCCGTAGCGCGAGGGCAGCAGCTGGTAGACGAGCGTCTTCGAGCTCAGCCGCTCCTCGTCGGTCATGCCGCCGTCGCCGGTGGTCGTCGACGTGCCGACCTCGCTCGCCCCGCGGCCCAGCGCCTCCTTCGCGGGGGCCGAGAGCGCGCCGAAACTCATGCCCGCGATCGTGACCGGGAGCTTCAGCGCGAGCGGCTTGGTCGCGTAGCGCGTCCCGTGGACGACGTCGGTGCCGCAGCGCTCGCGGTAGCCCTCGAGCGGGTACCGGGAGATGCTTGCTCCGAGCAGCAGCAGGTCGTCGAAATGCGGCAGCCGGCGCTTGGCGCCGAAGCCGCGGATGTCGTAGATGCCCTCACGCGCCGCGCGCTGAATCTCCGCGATCACGTTGCGATCGTAGAGGTACGACTCGCGCAGTCCCGGCTCCCATCCGCTCGTCGTCAATACGCCCCCGCGTTGTCGATCCTGAAGTTGTAGAGCTGCCGCGCGGAGCCGTAGCGCCGGAACTCGAACGGATCCACGTCGCGGCAGCCCGCGCGCTGCAGCAGCGACTGCAC
Source organism: Thermoleophilia bacterium (assembly GCA_013362295.1). Lineage (GTDB taxonomy): Bacteria > Actinomycetota > Thermoleophilia > Gaiellales > Gaiellaceae > PALSA-600. Next base: position 9,116 of record JABFWJ010000259.1, on the reverse strand, counting down.
CTCGAGGAGGTGACGCTCTTCCAGCTCCTTCTCGATGCAGTCGGCACCGAGACTTGCGACCGTTCCGCGCACGTAGACGTGAGTCTCGTAGATCGAGTCGCCGAGTGCTTCCCCTGCGTCCCCGCAGACGACGAGCGCGCCGCGTTGCGCCATGAACGCGCTCAGATGGCCGATCGACCCGCGGACGACGATGTCGACGCCCTTCATCGAGATGCCGCACCGGGCGCCCGCGTCCCCGTGTACGACGAGCAGGCCGCCGCGCCCCGTCGCTCCCGCCGACTGGCTCGCGTTGCCGTCGACGACGACCGTTCCGGACATCATGTTCTCGGCGAGACCCGGGCCGGCGTTGCCGCGTACGCGGACCGTCGCCCGCTTGTTCATGCCCGCGCAGTAGTAGCCGACGTGGCCCGCGATCTCGACCTCGAGCGGCGCGTCGAGCCCACACGCGACGGCATGGGAGCCGTTCGGGTTCACGACCCGCCAGCGCCTCGGCTCTGGTTCCTCGCCGGCGACGTCGTGCAGGCGCTGGTTCAGCTCGCGCAGCGACGTCGTCCCGAGGTCGACGACCTCGACGTCGGTCACGACCGCCATCAGACGAGTGCCTTCTCCCACGCGTAGACGACACTCGGCTCCGGCTCCCAGATCTGCGCGTCGGCAGCTCCCGGCAGGACGGCGAGCGCGCGGTACTCGGATGCCATCGCGACCCAGTCGTCCGTCTCCGCGAGCACGGCCGGCTTGCACGCGATCGGGTCGCGCAGCACCGCGAAACCGTCTGCCGTGCCGACGAGAAAGGTGTAGAAGCCGTCGAGATCCTCGAGGCAGCCCTCGAGCGCCTGCTGCAGGGCTGCACCTTCGCGCAGGCGCCAGGTCAGATAGGCCGCGGCGACCTCGGTGTCGTTCTCGGTCTGGATCTCCATGCCCTCGCGGCGCAGGGACTCTCGCAACCGATTGTGGTTGGAGAGGGAGCCGTTGTGCACGAGACAGAGGTCATGGCCGGTCGAGAACGGGTGCGAGCCCTCGGTCGTGACGCGGCTCTCGGTCGCCATGCGCGTGTGGCCGAGCCCGTGCGTGCCCTCGAAGTCCGCGAGCGCGAACGTCTCCGCGAACGCGCGCGGGCGCCCGACCTCCTTGTAGATCTCGATCACGCGGCCCGCGCTCATCACGCGCAGCTCGGGGAAGCGTTCGCGGATCGACGTCTCCGCCTCGTCCGCGTCGCCCTCGACGAGCACGACCGCATGCCGCGCGCGCGTGCTCGTCACCTCGCCGCCGAGCGCGGCCCAGTCCTGCTCGGGATCGGCCGAGTAGAGCGTCAGCTTGCTCAGGCCCGGAGGAGCCGGATCGCGGTAGACGGCGACGCCGGCGCTGTCGGGGCCGCGCTCGTCCATCTGGACGAGCATGGCCGAGAGGTACTCGCCGAGCCGCGGCTCGAGCTCAGTCGATTTGCAGAACAGTCCCACGATCCCGCACATGCGTTCGCTCCCATGTGGAGGGTTTGTACACACGCTAGAGCGCTCGGCCGGGTCGTACCGCCATTCTTGCCGATCGAACTATGGAGCTTCTCTCTATAAACCTAGAAGCGCGTCAGGTACTCCTTGATCTCCCAGTCCGTGACCTGCTCGTGGTAGCGGAACCACTCGTCCCGCTTGACGCGGCAGTAGTAGTCGACGTAGTCCTCGCCGCGGCCCCGTCCGAGCGCCGAGCGCAGGACGTCGTCCCGCTCGAGCTCTCCGATTGCCTCGAGGAGGTTTGCCGGGAGCGTCTGCAGGCCCCGCGCCGAGAGCTCGTCGTGCGACTTCTCGTAGAGGTTGTCCGAGTTGGCCTCGCCGGCGTCGAGGCGGTTCTCGATCCCGTCCAGTCCGGCGGCGAGCACCGCCGTCGCCGCGAGATACGGGTTGGCCGAACCGTCGATCGTCCGGTCCTCGACCCGCCCGGGCGCCGGAATGCGCAGCATCTGCGTCCGGTTGTTGTAGCCGTAAGAGATCCAGACCGGCGACCAGGTCGCCCCGCTCGTCGTCGAGCCGACCTTCAGGCGCTTGTACGAGTTGACCGTCGGTGCGGTGACGCCGCTGTACGCGCGGGCGTGCTTCTTCAGCCCGCCGATGAACGCGTACGCCGTCTCGGAGAGCCCGAGGCCGCGCGGGTCGGACTCGTCGAGGAACACGTTCTCGTCGTCGCGCCACAACGACATGTGGATGTGGCTGCCGCTGCCGGTCAGCTGCGTGATCGGCTTCGGCATGAACGTCGCGATCATTCCGTGCTGCTCGGCGATCGTGTGCACCATGTAGCGGAAGAAGATGGCGCGGTCGCAGCTCGTGAGGGCATCCGCATACCTGAAGTTCTGCTCGAACTGCCCGTTCGCGTCCTCGTGGTCGTTGGCGTAGTTCCCCCAGCCCATCTCGTTGCAGTACTTCGAGATCGTCGTGAGGAAGTCGTAGCGCCGCGTCAGGCCGGCGATGTCGTAGCACGGCTTCTCGAGCGTGTCGGCGGAATCCGCGATCGCGATCGAGCCGTCCTCGTTGCGCTTGATCAGGAAGTACTCGAGCTCGCAGCCGATCTTGAAGTCGAAGCCGAGCTCTTTCGCCCGCGCGAGCTGGCGCCGCAGGATCGTCCGCGGACAGTAGGGCCACGGCTCGCCCTCGACCGTGACGTCGCACGCAAAGCGCGCGAGGTTCTTCTGCCACGGGACCAGCGTCAGACTGTCGAGATCCGGGATGGCGGCGATGTCGGGATCGCTCGGCAGCTGGCCGAGCTCGCCCGCGGCGAAGCCGGCGAAGCCGGCGCCTTCGTGCACGAGGTCGACGAAGTTCTCGGCCGGGACGAGCTTCGCGCTCGGGCGGCCGTACATGTCGACGAACTGCGCGAAGAAGAACTCGACTCCACGCCCCTTTGCGATCTTCTGGATCTCCTCCAGCCTCGGATCGGTCGCGACGGCCATGAACGTCCTCCTTGTGGGTGGCCGCCCGGTTCTATCACCCTCCCGGGAGGAGGCGTGAGGGCGGATTCCTCCACATCTCGACGCCGATCATGTGTGCGGGATCGCCGTCCGGCAGGGCGGTTCTGAGGCGGACGAGCTTCGTCGCGATCTCGATCATCAGCCAGTCGTCGCGGCGGAGATCGATGCCGGTCAGATCGGCGATGCGCCGCAGTCGCTGGCGGAGCGTGTTCGGGTGCACGAAGAGCGCCTCGGACGTGCCGCTGATGTTCCCGCGCCGCCTGAGGAACTCCTCGAGCGTCGGGAGCAGCGAGCTGTTGCGCTCGCGGTCGTAGGTCTCGAGCATCCCGACAGCCTCGATCGTCGAGTCCCGGACGCCGGGCTCGAGTGCGATCCGGAGGAGGTACTTGTACGGGCCGAGCTCTTCGTAGGTCATGACGCCGCGATCTCCGCGGATGACGACCTCGCCGAGCAGCGCGTGGCGCGCCTCCTCGAACCCGTGCGCGAGCGCCTCGGCGCCGACGCACGAGCCCGAAAGCCCGACGGCACCCGTTGCCCCCAGCTCGCCATGGACGCGTGCCAGGTCGTCGACGAGTCGGGCGGTACCGCGTGCGCCGACCGGCGCGAGCGCCCGGAGCGCCTGCTCGCGGGTGTCGAGGATCGACCCGCGCACGAGCGCGCGCAGCGCGTTTTCGAACCGCTCGTCGGTGCGAACCGCCGCGAGGACGACGTACGGCCGCTCGAGGTCGCAACCGACCCGCGCCGCCCGTCCCTCGAGCGCGGGGCCGAGCCGGCGGGCGGCGAGGTCGTCGAAGAAGTCCTTGATCAGGTTCTTCTCCGTCAGCCGCTCGAGCACCTGGATCTTCTTGACGGCGACGGCCGCCTGGTTCGCGACAGTGCGTGCCAGGTCGACCTCGCGCGTCCCCTCGGCGACGAGTGCGCCGAGGAGCTCGCCGCCCGCGACGAGCGTCACCGTCACCCGCGGTGCCTGCGCGTTCCGCCCCACTTCCGGCCCCAGGTCGGTCAGCCCGATCGTCGTCGGCGCGCTCGCGCCGGGAGGCGCAGAGGAATGAAGGTGCAGGCGCTCGTCGTCGGTATCCAGGAGGTAGAGGTGGGCGTTCTCCGCCCGCAGCAGGTCGCGGCTGCCCGCCACCACCTCGTCCCCGAGTGCGGCGAGCGTCTCTGCGACGGCGAGCGCCTCCGCGAGCTCCGTCAGGTACTCGAGCTCGCCGACGCGCTTGCGCGTCTCGTCGAAGAGCCGGGCGTTTTCGATTGCTCCCGCGACGAGCGACGCGCTCGAGACGAGGAAGCCGACCTCTGCGTCGGTGAACTCTCGCGGCGCGACCGTATGAAGGGTGAACGCGCCGATCGGATCGCCCCGCTTGCCGAGGACGGGGATCGCAACCAGCGACTGGAACTTCTCCTCCTCCAGCTCCGGCACGTACTTGACGCGGGGGTCCTCGAGCGCGTTCTCGCGGATGAAGGCGGCCTCGCGGTTTTCGAGCGCCCACCAGGCGAGCCCTTCGCCGCGCTTCAGCTCGATCTCCCCGACGAGCGGCGTGTACGGGGCGGACGCAGCGCGCAGAACCAGGCGCTTGCCCTCGCGTTCGAGCAAGTAGACGAAGCAGGCGTGGACCGCGCTCGCGTCGGACAGGAGCTTCACGACACCGTGGAGCACCTCCTCGAGATTGAGCGAGGAGCCCACCGTCGAGATGATTTCGTAGAGGAAGCGCTCCTCGACTCCGTGTGCCCTCTGGCCGGTAGCGATTGCTCGATCGTAGGACTTCGCACAAGCGAGGTCTAGACCCTCCAGAGCAACGCTCCGGCAACGGCTGCGTAAGTGGCCGGTAAAACGGCGGCGCGAACGGGGGATTCCGGGGCCGGGCCCCTGGCGATCGGGCATCCGCACGACTACAAGCAGAGCACCCCGTCGCCAGAGAAGGAGACCACGTCATGAGAAAGCTCCCGCTGTTCCTCGCGCTCGCGCTGGCCGTTCCGAGCCTCGCGTTCGCCGCCAAGCCGCCGGCCAAGCCGCAGTCCCACGGCAAGGGCTCGCCACAGGTGATGTACGTCCTCAAGGGCACGTTGACCGCCTTCACGGCGGCGAGCGGCACGACGAACGGGTCGGTGTCGCTGCTCGTCAAGAGCGCCAACCACCACGGTGCCTCCCTGAAAGGCCAGACGCTGACGTTCGCCGTCTCGGCCACGACGAAGGTCGTGACCGAGGGCGGGGCGCCGGTGACCGTCAACGACGACGGCCTCGTGCAGGTTCGCGGGCCGAAAAGGATCGCCGCCACCGACTCGCTGGCCGAGGTGTTGCAGGCGCTGACCGCCCGCCACGTCGTCGACCAGGGCGTCCCGGACAGCGACAGCTGATCGGCGTCCCACCCGCGGTGCTGCTGAGGGCTCCTTCGGGAGCCCTCGGCCGTTCCTAGAGCAGTTCTGCGATCGAGGTTGCCGCGCGCGCGGCGCCCCCTGCCTCGACCGGCCGGTAGTCGACGTCGCGCCCGATCTCCTCCGCGATGGCGGCGGCGATCTCCTCCGGCCCGTCCGCGGCGAAGTCCATCGCACGGCCTGCGCCGTGGCGCTCGAGGCGGTGGCGCACGTGGAAGTTCTGCTCGAAGTGATGGCGCAGCGGGAAGTAGAGGAACGGCCTGCCGTTCGCGGTCAGCTCCATCGACGTCGTCAGTCCGCCCTGGACGACCGCGAGGTCGCAGGCGGCGAGCACGCGGTAGAGGTCGTGCACGTAGGCGCGCACCTCGAGCCCGTCCGCCGCGGGCAGGGAGGCCGGATCGATCCGCGGACCGGCCACGACGATCATCCGCAGCTCCGGTACGCGCCGCTGCGCCAGCGGGAACGCGTCGATCACCCGGCGCAGGAGGGCCGCCCCGACGCCGGACCCGCCGACCGTGACGACGCACACCCGCTCGCCGGGTGCGAAGCCGAGCTCCGAGCGGATCCGCTCGCGGTCCGCGAACTCCGCCGGATCGAAGCCGGTGACGTACCCGGCGAACTCGTAGTGCTGGTCGGTCCAGTCGCGAATCCTCGGCAGCCCGGCACCGAAGGAATCCGGGACGACGTCGTCGGCGTCGCCGATGAAGATCGCGCGGTCGCGCAGCCGCGGGTAGCGCGCGATGTGCTCGATCATCTCGGCGTTGTAGTCGGCGGTGAGGTAGGCCTCGCGCTCGCCGCCGTCGGGCATCGGCAGCCACCCGACGAAGTCGGTGAGCCACACGTACGCCGCGGACTTCTGCTCCGGGTTCTCGTGCAGGTAGTAGTCGAGCTCCCACGCCTCGTCGCCGATCCAGAGGTCGTACGGGTTGTCGCGCACGAGATCGTGGAAGACCATGAAGTTCGCGAGCAGGATCTCGTCCATCCGGCGCCAGGCCTGGAAGCAGTGCAGGTCGTGCTCGGCGGACTCCGACTCGATGTGCCGCGACTCGTTCGCCAGGCCGGCGCTCGCGGGATGAACGCGCTCGCCGCGCGCCTCGAGCACGGCCGTCACGGGGTGCTGCGCGAGCCAGTCGATCTCGAGCTCGGGGTGCAGCTTGCGCAGCTCGTCGGCGATCGCCACGTCGCGTCGCGCATGGCCGAGCCCGATCGGCGAGGAGATGTAGAGCGCGCGCTTGCGGCGCGCTCTGCCGCGCGGCCAGCGCGCCGGGCGCGGCGGCGCGACGAAGTCGCGCAGGAGGAGGTTGACCTTGACCGGGTCGCGGACGTGAGGCGCGTGGCCCGAGCCGTCGAGGCTGACGAGCGTGCCGCCGGTCACCTCCGCGAGCGCCGCGCCCGAATCGTGCGAGCGGATCGCGTCGTCGACGCCGTGGATGACGAGCACCGGACAGCGAATCCGCCCTGCGAGCTCGTGGATCGCCGCTTCGTCGAGCCCGGGCGCAAGCTGCGTCGCGACGAGCATCTCGGGCGTGCCCTCGAGGCCCCAGGCAACGCAGTCCTCGATCTGCTTCGTCGAATGCGGCTCGTTGAAGATCTGGGAGAAGAAGAACTGCAGGAAGTCCGCGTAGTCGTTCAGCCAGTGATGGCGGTTGTACTTCGCCCAGCCCTCGTAGCCGTCGAGCTCCTGATCGAACGACGTCACCGCCCGCGCCCTCGGGGTCTGCGCTCCGAGCGGCATGGCCGGCGCGATGAAGGCGACGCCCTCGACGCGCTCCGGATGGTCGGCGGCGAGCAGCAGCGCCCGCTGCGCGCCCATCGAGAAGCCGACGACGAACGCGCGCTCGGTCGCCGTCGCGTCGAGCACCGCGAGCGCGTCCGCGGCGAACTCCGCCTCGCCGTATGCGTCGGGATCGTCCGGCCGGTCGGAGAGCCCGTTGCCGCGTCCGTCGAAGGTGATCACGCGGCAGTGCCGCGCGAGGTACGGCACCTGCATCTTCCAGACGCGTGAGTGGATTATCGACCAGGTCGGGAGGAGGAGGACGGTCGGCGCGCCGCTGCCGAAGACCTCGAAGTGCGTGCGCACACCGTCGCGCTCGACGTACCCGTGCTCGTCCGGATACCGAGCGCGGGTCTGCTCGCTCCGGACCCGGTCAATCGTCTCCACCGCTACCGCCGGGCCTCGAACACGAGGTTGAACGGCGTCTCCGCAGCGCGGCGGAAGTGCGTGAACCCGCTGTTCGTCACGACGTCGCGGATGCGGGCCTCGCCGGCCTGCGCGCCGAGTGCGAGCCCGACCTCCTGCGACAGGGACGCGGGCGTGCAGAGCAGGGTCGAGAAGCCGTAGTAGGCGCGCCCGACCGGGTTGAGGTTGTCCTCGATCCGATCGCCGGCGCGCGGCTCGACGATCATCCAGGTGCCGTCCTCGGCGAGCGACTCGTGCACGTGGCGGGACGCGCCTGCCGGATCGCCCATGTCGTGCAGGCAGTCGAACATCGTCACGAGGTCGTAGCCCGTCCCGTTGAAGCCCGCGGCGGGCGCGACTTCGAACTGCGCGTTCGCGACACCCGCGTCGCGCGCGCGCTCCCGCGCGGTCTCGATGGAGCCCTCGTGGTAGTCGGAGCCGATGAACGTCGAGCTCGGGAAGGCCTTCGCCATCAGGATCGTCGACGAGCCGTGGCCGCAGCCGACGTCGGCGACGGTCGCGCCGCGCTCGAGCTTCTCGACCACGCCGTCGAGCGCCGGCAGCCATGACGTGAGCAGGTTCGCGTTGTAGCCCGGGCGGAAGAAGCGCTCGCAGCCGTCGAAGACGTTGTGGTTGTGCTGGTGCCAGCCGACCCCTTCGCCGCTCTGCGCGGCGTCGGTGATGTGCGGCGAGTCGAGGACCGAGCCGAGTGCGATCTGGAAGAAGCCGGGCAGATACGCGGGGCTCTCCGAGTCGGTCAGCGCGAGCGCCTGCTCTGGCGGAAGCGTGTAGCGGCCGCTCTCCGGGTCGTACTCGACGTAGCCGCCAGCCGCCTGCGCGTTCAGCCACTCGCGCACGTAGCGCTCGGCCGTGCCGGTGCGCTTCGCGAGCTCGGTCGAGGTCAGCGGTCCCGCACCGGCGAGCGCCCGGTAGAGACCGAGCCGGTCGCCCATCACCACGAGCGCGGTGTTCAGCGTCGCGCCCACCTCGTCCACGGCGCGGAAGACGAACGCTTCGAGCTTCTCCAGGTCGAGCGGTGTTTCTTCGATCGTTGCCATGTCTCCTCCTACGGTCGATTTCGGCGACCGTAGGCACCCCGGCGGCCACTCGCCTCGGGTGGCCCACCTGGTCCGTCGAGCTTCGCACCCTGGAGCGCGGCCTACAATCGACAATGGTGACGCCACTGATGCTGCTCGGCCGCGACCGGGAGCGGCAGGAGCTCGAGGCCGCACTGGCCGGCGCCCGCATGAACCGGAGCACCGTGCTCGTGGTCGCCGGCGAGCCGGGGATCGGCAAGACGACCCTGCTCGAGCACACCTGCGAGCAGGCGCTCGCCGCCGAGATGCGCGTTCTACGGGCGCGCGGCATCGAGTCGGAGGCGCGCGTGCCGTTCGCCGGCCTGCTCGAGCTGCTGCGGCCGGCGCTCTCGGCGCTCGACCGCATCCCGGCACCCCAGCGGGCGGCGCTCGAGGGCGCGCTCGCGCTGCGGCCGGCGAGCGCGCAGGATCGATTCGCGGTCGGCGCCGCGACGCTCAACCTGCTCGCGGCCCACGCGGAGGACGGTCCGGTCGCGGTGCTCGTCGACGACGCGCACTGGCTCGACGGGTCGAG
>JABFWJ010000283.1 GCA_013362295.1 Thermoleophilia bacterium | reverse complement strand
GGCCGTCGTCGCCGTCGTCCCCGGCTACCTGGATCTGATTCGACACGGCGCTGCCGGCTGGTCGTTCGCGGCCGGCGACCCGCAGGCGCTCGGGCACGCCCTCGACGCAGCCGTTGCGGACGCCTACGAGTTCGCGGCCAAGCGGGACGCCGCACTGAGTGCGGCGTCCCGACTTTCGTGGCCGGATGCGGCGCGCCGGACGGCGGGCCTGATCGCGAGGGCCGGGGCATGACACGGCGCACGGAGCGGCCGGTGCTGCTGGTCGCGTCGTCGGGCGGGCACCTGCTCCAGCTGCTCTCGCTCGAGGGCGCATGGAGCGGCCTCGCGACGATCTGGGTGTCGAACGACAAGGAGGATGCGCGCTCGCTGCTCGCCGGCGAACGAGCGCACTTCCTGCCGGGGCCTTACAGCCGAAACGTCCGGTCGCTGCTCGCAAATCTCCGGCTCGCGGTCCGGCTCGTCTGGCGCGAGCGACCGTCGACCGTCCTCACGACCGGCGCCGACATCGCGGTCCCGTTCGCCTGGATCGGCCGGCTGTTCGGCGCGCGCGTCGTCTACGTCGAGAGCTTCACGCGCATCGAGACCGTCTCGCTCAGCTGCAGGATGATCAAGCCCGTTGCGAACCGGGTCTACGTTCAGTGGCCCGAGCTTCTGGACGCGCTTCCGGACGCGCGCTTCGTCGGCGCGGTGGCTGTCGTCGAATGATCTTCGCGACCACCGGGACGTGCGAGCCGTTCGACCGGCTGCTCCACGCGTTCGACACGATCGAGCTCGACGAGGAGCTCGTCGTGCAGCACGGGATCTCTCCGGTGCGGCCGCGCGGTGCCCGCTGTGTCGACTTTCTCGCCTATGCGGAGCTGACCGAGCTGATGCGGAGGGCCCGTGTCGTCGTGACGCACGGCGGCGTCGGCTCCGTGCTGACGGCGCTCGCGAACGGCAAGCGTCCGGTCGTCGTGCCGCGGCGCGCCGACCGCGGTGAGGCGATCGACGACCACCAGCTCGAGTTCGTCCGCAAGCTCGCGGCGACCGGCGTGATCGATCTCGTCGAGGAGCCGGAGCAGCTCGGCGCCCGGCTCGCGACCGCGCACGACGGCGCGCTCCGAGTAGCGCCCGACGCACGCCTCGTCTCCGAGCTTCGCGACTACCTGACGGCTGCGGCGTGAACGACGGTCTGTTCGGCGCGCTGCGGGGACGCGTCCTGCGCGGCCTGGTGTGGAAGGGCGGCTCGAGCCTGGCCCGGCAGCTGATGCGCATCGGAGTCACCGTCGTGCTCGCGCGTCTTCTCTCACCGCACGACTACGGCGTCGCGGGGATGGTGATCGTGTTCTCGACGCTGGTCGAGATCTTCGGCGACCTCGCACTCGGGGCCGCGCTCGTGCAGCGGCCCGAGCTGAGCGACGACGACCGGTCGACGGCGTTCTGGACAAGTGTGGGCGCAGGTCTCGCGTTCACGCTGCTCGGGATCGCGCTCGCCGCGCCGTTGGCGGGATTCTACGGAACGCCCGCGGTGCGTCCGCTCTTCATGGTCATGTCGCTGAGCTTCGTGATCACCGCGGTCGGCTCCACGCAGGCGGCCCTGCTCATGCGAGCCATGGATTTCCGCGGTCTCGAGCTTCGGCTCACCGGGGGCGCGGTCGTCGGCGCCGCCGCGGCGATCGTGCTCGCGTGGCGTGGCGCCGGACCGTGGGCGTTGATCGCCCAGCAGGTGACGACTGCCTCCGTCGCGACGCTGCTCGTGTGGCGCTTCTCGTCGTGGCGCCCGAGGTTGAGGTTCTCGCGGGCGAGCCTGCGCGATCTCGCCTCGTTCAGCGGGCGAGTGTTCGGCACGCGGCTCCTCTTCTACACGAACCGCAACGCCGACAACGTGCTGGTCGGACGCTTCGTGGGGGCGAGCGCACTCGGGGCGTACACGATCGCCTACAACATCATGCTGCTGCCGAGCAACCAGATCTCGGCGCCCGTGCAGGAGGTGCTCTTCCCGACCTTCTCGCGGATGCAGGACGACGTTCCTCGAGTCGCGCGCGCGTGGCTCGCGGTGAACAGGGTCGTCGGCTCGATCTCGCTCCCGGCGCTCGCCGGGATGGTGATGGTGGCGCCCGAGTTCGTCGCCGTCGTGTTGGGGCCGAAGTGGCATCCCGCCGTGCGCGTGATCCAGATCCTCGCCTGGGTCGGGATGCTGCAGTCGCTCCAGGGGCTCAATTCGTCGGTCCTGCAGGCCCGCAACCGCACGCGTGACTTGCTGCGCTACGGCGTCGTCGTCTGCGCAGCGAGCCTCACGGCGTTCATCGTCGGCCTGCACTGGGGGCTGGTCGGCGTCGCCGTCGCGTACGCCGTTTCGAGCACGCTCGTCGAGCCGTACTACAGCTGGCTGACGGCGCGCGCGCTCGGCATCTCCGCGTTCGCGTTCCCACGGGCGCTCGCTCGTGTCGTGCAGGCCGTGCTCGGCATGGTCGCAATGCTCGCCCTCGCTCGCGTGCTGCTCGCCGGCACGGGGCTCGGGCCGGCTCCGCGGTTGCTCGTGCTCGTCGCCGTCGGCGCGCTCGCGTACGTGCCGCTGGCGCTCTGGCGCGTGCACGAGCTGCGTACGCTCGTCCTGCGCGCGCGCCGTCTGCGCGCGCCGTCCACCGCCGTGGAACCGGCTCTCTCCTAGGCAGAAATGCGCACAGGACCCCTCCCTCTTCGGCTAGGCACTGCACGGCCGAACGGTTTTCCCGGTCTGGTCTACAACCGGCGCGCCGTCATTCCTACTGTCGCACTAGGCGGCAAGGGTGCCGCGTGGATCGAGTTCGGGAGAGGGAGGTCGGCAGCGTGAGCGCCATCGCAACAACCTGGGAGCTGCGCGACCGCGACCCCGCGGGCCAGACGGCGCACGCGAACAGACCTCACATGCGGATGTCGGTGCCGAACCTGTTCGTCGTCCCGGCCTACAACGAGATCGAGAATTTGCCCCGTCTCCTCGAGGATCTCGAGGCGCGTCCGGAGCTCTTCCCGGCAGGCAGCCGGCTGTTCATCGTCGACGACGGCTCGAGCGACGGAACCGCCGAGTGGGTCGAGCGCTACGCCGGCCCGGTCCCGACGGAGCTCGTCTCCTACGGCGAGAACCGCGGGCCGGGCGCGGCGTTCCGGGCCGGCTTCGACGCGGCGCTGGCCGCCTGCAACGACGACGCGAACGTCGTCACGCTCGAGGCCGACACGACGAGCGACCTGAATGCACTCGGAGCGATGCTCGGCGAGATCGACGCCGGCGCGGGCCTCGTCCTCGCATCCGTGCACGGCGGTGGGCAGATGGTCAACGTCAGCCTCCTGCGGCGGTTCCTCAGTCGCTGCGCCGGCGCGGCCGTGCGGCTGCTGCTCGGGCTCGACGCACGCACCGTCTCCTCCTTCTTCCGCGTCTACCGCGCGTCGGTCCTGCGCGAGGCCTCGCAGCGCTACGGCGACCGGCTGATCACCGAGACCGGGTTCGCGTGCAAGGCCGAGCTGCTGGCCAAGATCGCATCCCTCGGGACGAGGATCGAAGAGGTTCCCGTCGACCTCGATGGCTCCCGCCGGATCGGCGAGAGCAAGATGGCGATCGGCCCGACGCTCGCCGGCTACTGGCGGCTGTTCCGCGGCTCGAGACTGGACGACGAGGCTGCTGCGGCGTCGAAGGCGCCGGCGGCGTGAGGCCCTCCGTCGGGATCGTCGGCGGGGGCATCCTCGGACTGACCGCCGCCTACCGCCTGCTTCGGCAGGGCGTCGGCGTCACGCTCTTCGAACGGTCGAACGACCTCGGGGGGCTCGTCGGCTCGTTCGATTTCGACGGCCGTCCCGCCGACCGCTTCTACCACGTCGTCCTGCCGACCGACGACCGCGTCCGCGGCCTCGCCGGCGAGCTCGGCCTGGGGGACGACTTCGACTTCCGGCCGACGCTCACCGGGTTCTATGACCGCGAGCGGCTCTTCTCGATGAGCACGCTCCGCGAGTTCGCCACCTTCCCGCTGCTCGCGCCGCACGATCGCGTGCGGCTCGCCTCGTTCGTGCTGCGGTGTCAGCGCACGAGGAACGGCGACGCGCTGGACGACGTCTCGCTGCTCAACTGGCTGCGGAAGACCTGCGGGCGGCGAACCGTCGCGCGGCTCTGGGAGCCCCTGCTCGATTCGAAGTTCGACGGACACTATGACGACCTCCCCGCGACCTACATGTGGGCGCGCACCAAGCGGATGTCGAAGACGCGCGACGCGGCCGGACGCGAGCTGATGGGTTGGCTGCACGGCGGCTATCAGCGGCTCGTCGACGCGCTTGCCGACCGCATCCGCGAGCTCGGCGGCACGATCAACGCGGGCGTTGCCGTGTCGGGGGTCGCAGGCTCCGGGAGCGGGGTCGTCGGGATCGCCGTCGACGGCGCCGTGCAGCCGTTCGACCATGTGCTCTGCACGCTGCTCCCGCCGCAGGCAGCACGCCTCCTGCCGGAGGACGTCGCCGCACGCGTCCCGGACCACTGCCGGTACCTCGGCGTGATCTGCGTGATCGTCCGGGCCGACCACAGCGTCAGTCCGTACTACACGCTCAACATCACCGATCGGCGGATTCCGCTGACGACGGTGGTCGAGACGACGCACGTCGTCGACCCGGCCTGGGCGGGCGGACATCTCGTCTACGCGGCCAAGTACGTCGACCCGTCTCACGCCGACCTCGCGCGGCCCGAGGCTGACGTCGCCGCCGACTACCTCGGCTACGTCGAGCGCCTCTTCCCGAAGCTCAGCCGTTCCGCGGTGCAGGCGGTCAGCGTCCAGCGCGCCCGCATGGTCGAGCCCGTACACACGCTCGGCGGCCGCAAGCGCATCCCGGACATGCATCCCGTGCCCGGCCTGTCGCTCGCGTCGACCGCCCACGTGTATCCGGAAATCGTGAACGGACAGGCCGTGATCGGTGTCGCCGACCGTGCGGTCGACGGCATCCTCCGGCGCTTGCCGGACACAGGGATCGCGCAGGCAGCATGAGCACGTTCGTACTCGGACGCGCGCCGACGCGCGCACAGGCGCGGGCATTCGTCCTCTCGAAGGACGCCGTCGCGCTCGCGTCGCTCGCGTTGATCGGCGCGGCGCTCGTGGCCCAGACCTGGGGCGCGTGGGGCGACATCGGCCGCGACACGGGCTACGACCTCGTCGCCGGATCGCGCGTCGCACACGGCGGGCTGCCGTACGTCGACTTCCCGTACTACTACGGGCCTCTCGCGCCGTTCGTGCTCGGATTCGCCGCGTGGCTCGGGGGTGACGGCCTCGCCCCGGCGATTGCCGTCGGCCTCGTCGTCTCTGCTGCGATCGTCGCGCTCACCTACGCGCTCGCGCGCGCGTTCGTCGGCGCGCTCGGCGCGTTCCTCGCGAGCGCGATCGTCCTCGGCGTCGCGGTGTCGCCGACCAACTTCAGCTACGTCCTCCCGCACACGGCGTCGATGACGCTCGGCATTGCCGCACTGCTCGCAGTGCTCGTCGTGCTGACGCGGATGCCGTCGGTGCCGTCGACGGGCCGTCTGGCGCTCGCCGGCGCTGCGGCCGGGCTCGTCGCGTTGTCGAAGCCGGAGCTCGAGCTCGCGGCGCTCGGCGCGATCGGGGCGTGGTGCATCTCGCGGCGGTTGCCGAGGCGAAGCATCGCCGTCCTCGCCGCGCCCGCGGCCGCCATTCCGGCCCTGATCTACGGCGCGTTCGCGACGCAGGTCTCCCTGCACGCGCTGCTCTTCGACAACCTCTATCCGACGAAGGTCCTGCAGGCGGGCGGAGACAGGCTCCTCCGGCTCCACGCCCCGCTCACGGCGTCCTCGCTCCTGCACCACGGCGAACACGTCCTTCTCTACGCCGCCGGCATCGGGACGCTGCTGTCCGCGGCCTGGGCCCTCGACCGCGGCTCACGCGTGGTCGCCTTCGCGTTCGCAGCCGTCGGGCTCGCGGCCGTAGAGGTCGCCTTCTCGAACCTCGAGACGACCCGCTCCGCGCTCCAGCTCGCGTACGGCTGGATCCCGGGCGGCGCGGCGGTTGCGGCCGTCCTGGTGGCCACGAAGTTCCGCCGCCTCGAGGAGGCGAGTGCGGGTCTCGCGCTCACCGTCGCCCTCACGATCGCCGGGGGAACCACGTATGCGGCGTTCTATCTGCACGCGCCTCGCGCGCAGACCGCGGTGTACTTCGCGCCGCTCGCCGCCGTGTTCCTCGCGGCGCTGCACCTGCGTGATCATTTTGACTCGCGCAACGCCGTCGTCCTGGGAGCGTGCTGGCTCGCGTTTCTCGGCGCCGTCGGCCTCGCGCTGACCGTCAAGGACGCGCACGGCAAGTCGGTCGTCGTTTCCGGGCCGGGTGGCTCGCTGCGCGCGGACCCGGCCGATGCCAACGCCTACCGCGCCGCGCTCGCCGACGTCGTGCGCTTGACGAGCCCAGGCGAACGGGTCCTCTTCGCGCCACAGCTTTCGTCGTTCTACGCCCTCTCCGGCCGCGTGGACGCGTTGCCGAATATCTCGCTGCTCCCCGGGATGCTCAACGGCGTTCCGGCGGAGCAGCAAGCGATCGCTCGGCTCGATGCCGAGCACGTTCGCGTGATCGTCACCGACACCCACGACTTCGCGGAGTACGGACAAGGGTCGTTCGGCACCACGTTCGACGTCGCCCTCGCCGCGTGGATCAATCGCAACTTCGAACTGTCGGGGAAGTACCCCGGCCTGGATCACACGCTCGCCGTGTGGAGGAGGAACACACCATGAAGAAAGTCGGCGTCACCGGCGCCGCCGGCTATATCGGATCGCATCTGTGCGATCGACTGCTCTCCGAGGGCGTGTCGGTTGTCGGTGTGGACGATCTGTCGCGCGGCACGCTTTCGAACCTGGAGCACGCGCTCCCGCACCGCAACTTCACCTTCGAGAAGATGGACTGCACGCGCCGGCGTGAGTTGCGGTCCGCGTTCGACGGCTGCGATGCGATCGTGCATCTCGCCGCGCAGAAGATCCCGCGCTACGGCGGAACGCTGATGACGCTCGAGGCGAACGTCGCCGGTGTCAACGCCGCGGCGCACGCAGCGCTCTCGCTCGACGCCGACCTCATCGTGGCGTCGACCTCCGACGTCTACGGGAATGCCGTTCCGCCGTTCTCGGAGGACGACAACCTCGTACTCGGGCCGCCGACCACCCGCCGGTGGGCGTACGCGGTCTCGAAGCTGTACGACGAGCACGTCTGCCTCGCGCTGGCGGAAGAGCGCGGTCTCAAGGTCTCGCTGCTGCGACTGTTCGGCTCCTACGGGCCGCGCAACCACCCGAGCTGGTGGGGCGGGCCGCAGTCGGCGTTCGCCGAGATCCTGCTCGACGGGGGCGTGATGGAGATCCACGGCGACGGCACGCAGATTCGCACGTTCACCTACATCGACGACACCGTCGAGGGCTTCTACCGCACGCTGCTGACGCCGGAGGCGCGCGGCGAGGTGATCAACATCGGCGGCGAGCACCCGACGCGCATCATCGACCTGGCGGCGGCGGTGCAGCGGGCGCTGCGGATTCCGCTGCCGCTCCGCGCGAAGATCGTCCCGTACGACCAGCTTCCCGGCAAGTACCAGGACGTGCTCAAGCGCATCCCGGATACGACGAAGGCGAAGCGCATCCTCGGGTTCACGGCCCAGGTCGGGCTGGAGGAAGGGCTCGAGCGCACCATGTCCTGGCACATCGAGCGGCGTGAAGGCGCCGAGGCGCTCGAAGCATGAAGCGCCTGCTCACGATCGGGATCGTTGCGGCCGCGCTCGCGGTCGTCCTGCCGAGCGCGGCACCGACCGCCGGCCAGCCCGCGGCGCCGAACGGCGCGACGGGCCTCGCGCTGACGAACGCCGTCGAGCTTGCGTGGCAGCCGGTGACGGGCGCCACGTCCTACGCGGTGTATCGCGGAAGCGCCGCGAGCGCCGTGACGACGCTTGTATCGCCCGTCGGCGGTGTCACCGGCACCACCTTCACCGACACGACGGCCGTGAACGGCAGCGGGTACTTCTACGCGGTCCGGGCCGTGGCAGCGGACGGCGCCGAGTCGCTCAACTCCCTGATCGTGCAGGCGACGCCCGTTCCGCAGGCATGCTCGACGGGCAACGCGATCGTGCTCGAGAACTGCTACCCGGGAAACAACCCATGGAACGTCCGCAACGCGGCCACGATCGCCGCCGGCGGTATCGAGGGCTACGCGACCGCCGCGAGCATCAACAAGGGAGATTCCGTCGGCCTGAAGGTGAACTCCGCCGACGGCTCGACGTTCCGCGTCGAGATCTATCGCACCGGCTACTACGGTGGTGCAGGCGCCCGGCTCTTCTCCGTGATCAGCGGCGTGGCGGGCGGCGCACAGCCTGCGTGCACGACGAACGCAACCACCACCGGCCTGATCGACTGCTCGAACTGGTCGACGTCGCTGACCCTCACCACGACGCAGGACTGGCCGACCGGGACGTACGCGATCCGGCTCGTCCGCGAGGACACGGGCGCCGACAACCAGATCCTGGTCGTCGTCCGCGACGACGCCCGCAAGGCGCAGGTGGTCTACGGCGTCGGCTTCGCGACCTTCGAGGCGTACAACAACTACGGCGGCAAGTCGCTCTACGACTTCAACTCGACCGGCGGCGTCACCGTTGCCGGCACTCCGCGGGCGGTGAAGGTCTCGTACGACCGCCCGTTCGAGCAGCCGCGCTCCGGCCTGCGCGACTGGTACACGCGCACGGAGATCGCAACGGTCTACTGGCTGGAGCAGCAAGGGTACGACGTCAGCTACGTGGCGAACACCGACATCGGCACGACGCCCACGTTGATCCAGGGCGTCAAGGCGTACATCTCGCCGGCCCACGACGAATACGTGTCGGCCCCGATGCGCAACGCGATGACGGCTGCCCGTGACAGCGGTACCAGCCTCTTCTTCAGCGGCGGCAACGAGATCTACTGGAAGATCCGCTTCGAGAACGGCCCGAACGGCGGCCAGAACCGCATCCAGGTCACGTACAAGTCGACTCAGAGCGGCTCGGCCGACCCGAGCGGCGACCCGACCGGCACCTGGCGGGACCCGAACGGCGCCAACGCGCCGGAGAACGGCCTGACGGGGATCATGTACGTCGGCGACAACGACAACACCTACTTCCCGCTCGTCGTGAGCGCGGTCGAGGGTGCCGACCGTGTCTACCGCTACACGCCGCTCGCAAGCCAGCCAGCCGGCACGTCGACTCGGCTCGGCACGGCGCTCGTCGGCTGGGAATGGGATGCGCGGGTCGACAACGGCCAGGAACCGCCCGGCGTCAAGACGCTCGCCACGTCACCCGTCACCGGCGAGCTGATCCAGAACAACGGGGCGAACTACAACCCGAGCGGCTCGACCGGCGTGAACATGGTCAAGTACACGGCCGCGAGCGGGGCGCTCGTCTTCAGCACCGGCACGAACCACTGGAACCGCGGTCTCGCCCGGAACGCGGGCGGTGTCGGCGACCCCGACGCGCGGATCCAGCAGATCACGACGAACGTGCTCGTGGACATGGGCGCGACCCCGCAGACGCCGAGCCCGGGGATCGTCCTCGACGCCGGCGCGGACCCGTAGCGGACCGCCGCTCCGACGGGCGTCACGGCGTCCACAGCAGGCCCGGACAGCACCACGATCACGTGGGATCCGCTGCCCGGCGCGGACGGCTACAACGTCTACCGCGGCCTTGCGGGCCGCACCGACGGCCAGCCGCTCGGCGCACTCGCCAACCCACGCGTGCTCACGGGAACGAGCTTTACGGACATCGGACTCAACTCGGCGACCACGTACTACTACGTCGTCGTCGCGGTCAAGGCCGGCGTCCAGTCGCTCCCGTCGGCCGAGGCCTCGGCCACAACTGCTGCAGGCGCAGGTCAGCCGACCCGCATCGACGTCGGAGCGGCGACCTCGTACACCTCGGCGACCGGCCAGGTGTGGTCGGCCGACACGTTCTTCAGCGGCGGCAACCTGCGGAATGTCGTGACGCCGATCGCGAACACGAACGACCAGAAGCTCTACCAGACCGAGCGCTGGGGCCTCTTCAACTACGCGATTCCCGTCGCGAACGGGACGTATGACGTGCGCTTCCACTTCGGCGAGACCTACTACGGCAGTACGCCGGCGCTGTCACCGTGCTTCGGGAA
This sequence comes from Thermoleophilia bacterium, assembly GCA_013362295.1. GTDB lineage: Bacteria > Actinomycetota > Thermoleophilia > Gaiellales > Gaiellaceae > PALSA-600. The sequence continues at coordinate 1,268 of JABFWJ010000283.1, read as the reverse complement.
GCGCGTCTTCAACCTCGACATCCTCGACACGCCGGGTGCGGCGCCCGACGTGCAGAACTTCGACATCTGCACGGCGGCGGGAGGGCCTGCGATCGCAACGGTCCTCACCGTGGCGAACGTGACCGTGGCGGACGGTGTTCTGAACATCAAGTCGTCCAACGGGACGATCGACGACCCGACGCTCTCCGCGATCGAGGTGATCCCGCGCGCCATCTCGTCGCCGACGGTGACGTCGACCGCGCCGGGGGCCAGCGAGGCAGACGTCTCTGTCGGGGCGTTCCCCCGGGCGACCTTCTCCCGCGGGATGGACGCATCGACGATCACCAACGCGACGTTCACCCTCGCCGGCCCCTCCGGGAACCTGCCCGCGTCGGTCTCCTTCGACTCGGCCTCGCAGACCGCGACGCTGACGCCGTCGTCGCAGCTCGCCTTCTCGACGACGTACACGGCGACGATCGCGTCGTCGGTCAAGGCCTCCGACGGGGCGCCGCTGGGCACGTCGTACACCTGGCAGTTCACGACCCAGGCGCCGCCACCGCCGGACGTCGCCGCGACGACACCGGTGGACGGCGACGTCGGGGTCAGTCCCGCGACGGACATCCGCGCGACGTTCACGCGGGCGATCGACCCGGCGTCGATCACGAACTCGAGCTTCACGCTCCGCGACGCCTCGGGTGCGCTCGTCGCGGCGACCGTCTCCTACGACGCGACCACGCGCCGGGCGACGCTGGTGCCCAACCAGGCGCTCGTTCTCTCCGGTTCGTACAGCGCACGCATCAACACGACGGTGAAGACACAGGACGGTGTGGCGCTCGCAGCTCCGTTCGTCTGGCTGTTCGACGTGGCCGCGACGATGCCGCCTCCGCCGACCGTCACCTCCGTGACGCCTGCGGCGGGTGCGGCTGCCGTGGCCGCGACCGCAGTCGCGACGGCGACGTTCTCGCGGGCGATGGACCCGACCACGCTGACGTCGTCGACGTTCACGCTGACGAGCGTCAACGGCGCAGTCCCGGCGGTCGTGAGCTACGACGCGGCCTCGAACACGGCGACGCTCACGCCGGCCGCCGCGCTCGCGCCGTCGACCACGTACACCGCGCAGCTGACGTCCGGCGTCCGCGGTGCGGACGGCACGCCGTTCGACGGGACGTCGTGGGGCTTCACCACGATCGACGGCCCGACCGTGACGTCCTACGCACCGATCGACGGCGCGACCTATGTCGACCGCTCCGGCTCGGTGACGGCGACGTTCTCCCGGTCGATGGCGGCAG
>JABFWJ010000251.1 GCA_013362295.1 Thermoleophilia bacterium | reverse complement strand
CACGCAGGGAACGTCGCCACCCCTTCGCCGGAGAGCACGACGAACGCGAGGCCGGAATAGGCCGCCATCGTGCCGAGGGTGACCGCGAGCGACGGCAGGTTGAGCACGCCGACGAGGAGTCCGTTGACGAGACCGAGGCCGGCAGCGATACAGAGGCCGATCAGCGCCGCCGCCCAGACGTTCACCCCGGCCGCGAAGATCTGTGCGAAGCAGACGATCGACGCGGCGAGAGTCGATGCGACGGAGATGTCGATCTCACCGGTGATGACGACGAACGTCAGCCCGAACGCCATCAGGCCGACGAAGACATACGGCGTGACGAGGTCGAGCAGGTTCGCGCGCCGAAGGAAGAACGGCGAGAGCGTCACGCTCCAGATGCCGACGCCGACGATCGCCACCACGAGCAGCGCCTCCCAGCGCACGATTACGCGGGCCGCGAGCGACCTCATCCCTCGGCCCTTGCCGGCGCCGGGACGAGCAGCGCGGCGCGCCGTCGCCGGAGCGCCTCCTGGAGGCGCTTGGTGACGAGCGCGTCGATCGTGACGGCTGCGACGATCGCGAATCCGTTGAAGAAGATCTTCCAGAACTCGTCCAGGCGCAGCAGCGTGAAGCCGTTCGAGATCGTCGCGACGAGCACCGCGCCGAGGACGACGCCGAGGATCGTGCCGGAGCCGCCGAAGACGTTCACCCCGCCGATCACGACGGCGGTGATCACCGTGAGCTCGAAGCCGTTCGCGGCGACCGAGTCGAGCGTCGGGAAGCGGGACGCGAAGAGGAACCCTCCGAGACCCGCGAGGGCGCCCGAGAGAGCGAAGGCGGTGACGATGCGGCGACCCGCGGGGATGCCGGCGAACCGCGCGGCGTCGGGGTTCGAGCCGATCGCATAGAAGTCGCGCGCCCACGGAACGAAGCGCAGGGTGGCGGCGCCGACGACGGCGACTCCGACCGCGATCCACGCGAGTGCCGGGAACCCGAGCGGCTTCGACGCGGCGAGCGAGAGGAAGCGGTCCGGTAGCTGGTACGCGGTGATGTTCTTGCCACCCGTGATCTCGGCGTCGATCCCGCGGAAGATCGCGAGGGTCGCGAGGGTGGCGATGATCGCGGGGATGCGCGCAACCGCGACGAGGAGCCCGTTCACCACGCCGAGGCCGAGACCGGCGGCGATCGAAATCAATGCGACGAGCTCGACCGGCATCCCCGGGTGGTGAGCGAGCGTCGCGGCGACCAGGTAGGCGCACAGCCCCACGATCGAGCCGACGCTCAAGTCGATGTTCCGCGTCAGGACGACGAACGTCTCGCCGACCGCGACGACAGCGACGATCGAGACGTTCTGCGCGATGTCCTGCCAGTTCGACGCGTGGAGGAAGTTGTCCGCGCGTATGCCGAAGAAGACGACGACGCCGGCGAGCGCGAGCACGATCCCGATCTCGCGCAGGCGGAACGCGGCTGCGGCGAGCTCCTGCGGCCTCATCGTGCGCACGTGAGCAATCACGCGGCCTCCTCGACGCCTGCCGCAGCCTGGATGACGTTCTCCTGCGTCGCCTCGGCGCGCGAGAGCTCGGCGACGAGCCGGCCCTCGCGCATTACGAGCACACGATCGCTCATGCCGAGGATCTCCGGCAGCTCCGAGGAGATCAGGAGGATCGTCAAGCCCTGCGCCGCGAGGTGAGAGATCGTGCGGTGCACATCCGCCTTCGTCCCCACGTCGACCCCGTGGGTCGGCTCGTCGAGGATGAGGATGCGCGGCTCGGCGGCGAGCCACTTGGCGAGCACGACCTTCTGCTGGTTCCCGCCCGAGAGGCTGCGCACGACCTGCGCCGGCGACGTCGCCTTGATGCTGAGCTCGGCCATGAAGCGGCGCGCAAGCGTGCGCTCGAGACGCGGCCTCAGAAAGCCGGCCGCGGTCAGCGCCGGCAGCACGGCCATCGACGTGTTGTCGCTGATCGTCATCGGCTGCACGAGCCCTTCGTGCAGCCGGTCCTCCGGAAGGTAGGCCAGACCGCGCCGGAGCGCGGCGCGCGGCGAGCGGGGACGGAAAGGCCGGCCTTCGATCTCGAGCTTGCCGCCGTCGAGCGGATCGACGCCGAAGATGCTTCGCGCGACCTCGGTCCTGCCGGCACCCACGAACCCGGCCAGTCCCACGATCTCGCCGCGCTTCAGCTCGAACGAGATGTCGGCGAAGATCCCGCGGCGTGTCAAGCCCGCCGCCCTGAACACGACTTCCCCGACCTCCGCCTCCTCCTTCGGAAAGAGCGCGTCGAGCGAGCGCCCGACCATCAGGCGGATGATCTCGCCCTGCGAGAGCTCGTTCGCCGGACGCGTGTCGATGTGCCTGCCGTCGCGGAGGACCGTCACGGTGTCGGCGAGGGCGCCGACCTCTTCGAGCCGGTGGCTGATGTACACGATCGCGACGCCGCGCTCGCGCAGCTTGCGCACGGTGGCGAACAGGTTGTCGACCTCGTTCGGAGACAGCGCAGCCGTCGGCTCGTCCATGATCAAGAGCCGCGCGTTCGTCGACAGCGCCTTGGCGATCTCGAGCAGCTGCCGGTCTGCGACGCCGAGCCCGCGGACGGGCGTTCCCGGACCGAACTCGACGCCGAGCTCGCGGAGGATGCGCATCGCCTCGACCTCCATCGCGCTCCAGTCGACCGTGCGCAGGCGGGTGCGCGGATGACGTCCGGCGAAGACGTTCTCGGCGACGCTCAGATCCGGGAAGACCGTCGGCTCCTGGTACATCGCGACGATCCCGAGCCTGTGCGCCGTCTGCGCGTCGCCGATCCAGACCGCCTCGCCGTCGATCAGCAGCTCGCCGTCGTCGGGCTCGAGGACCCCGGTGATGATCTTCACCAGCGTCGACTTGCCTGCTCCGTTCTCGCCGACGAGCGCATGCACGGTCCCCGGCCGGATCGCGAAGCTGACGTCGGCGACCGCGTGGACGCCGCCGTAGCTCTTCGAGATCCCGTGCAGCTCGAGCAGCGGTGTTCTCGACGCGTCGCTCATCGCGGATACGCGGCCGTGACGCCGCCGTCGACGTTGACGATGTTGCCGGTGGATTTCGCGG
>JABFWJ010000432.1 GCA_013362295.1 Thermoleophilia bacterium | reverse complement strand
AACGGCTCGAGGTCGTGGTCGCGGCCGCGCAGGCGCACGGCGACGGTGGACGCCGACGGCGCCCAGACGCGGAACTCCACCCCGCCCTCGGAGAGCGGAACGGCCCCGAAGGGCCGTTGCCAGACCTGGGTCGACATCGCGGGCACGTTACCCGCGGGCGACACGTCCAATCCTTTCGGGAGAATGCGCCCGTGACGATGATCCGCGAAGAGCTCCGCCGGCTCGGCGGGTGGGGCGAGCACCATCGACAGCTCGTCTCGAGGCTGACGATCGTGCTCGGCGCGACCGCGATCGTCGACGTGCTCGGCACGATCGGCATCTACTTCTCCGAGCGCCATGCCGCGATGGGCGGCGTCCACAACGTCTTCGACGCGTTCTTCTTCACCACCGTTCAGCTGTTGACGGTGTCGTCGCAGATCCCCAACCCGTTCACGTGGCCGGGCCGCGTGGTCGACATCTTCCTCGAAATCTGGGCCGTGATCGTGGTTGCGGGCTCGGCCGGCGCCGTCGCCACGTTCTTCCAGGCGTCGTCGCGCAAGGCGGCGATCGAGCGGAACGACTCGCAGTCGCCGTGACGTCGACGACCGCCGACGTGTTCAGCGAGATGAGCGAGCCATCGCGGCGTGCGGTCGGCGCCGTCGCCGCTCTCGCATTCGTCGCCACCGTGTTTGCTGCGAACTGGGCGATCAACCGGTTCGGCATCGTCTCGGTCGGCTTCGGCTTGCGTGCGCCGGCGGCCGTCTTTTTCGCCGGGCTCGCGTTCACGCTGCGCGACCTCGTGCAGCGGACGCTGAACAAGAAGGCGGTGATCGCCGCGATCGTCGTCGGTGCGCTTTGCTCCGCGTTCGTCTCCCCGCACCTCGCGTTCGCCTCGGGCAGCGCGTTCCTCGTCTCGGAGCTCTGCGACTTCGCCGTCTACACCCCGCTGGCGCGTACGCGTCCGATCACCGCGGGCGTCGCCTCGAACACGGTCGGCGCCGCCGTGGACTCGTATCTGTTCCTGAGCCTCGCCTTCGGCTCACTGGCGTTCTTCTGGGGCCAGGTCGTCGGCAAGACGTGGGTCACGCTCGCCACGCTCGCCGTCCTCCTCGCCGCGCGCACCGCCCTCCGCGCCCGAGCCGGCTCGAACGTGGTCTGACCACTGAAGGTGTCCCGAACGGCCACGGCGACGCAGGGCCGCCGCCGGAACTTCTGGGTCTGACACCGGGCTTCGCCCGGAGAGCCACGGCCGCCGGAGACACCGCGCGCGCGATTCCCTGACCATGAGCCACGCGGCCGGCGGTTCGGGGCGTGTCCTGCCTCTGACACCGCAAGTGTCCGCGCCGGGCACGCGCCGGTGGCTGCCGGAGCCGTGTTCGGGGTCTGAGCGAGCCCTCCGGTCTGACCACGAGAACGGCCCGGAACGGCCGTGGCCCCTCGGGACGGGCTCGGGGCGCTAGGAGTCGGCGGGGCGCAGCCAGACGACCGCGAGCGGCGGCACGGTGACGACCGCAGAGCACGGCTGGTCGTGCCACGAGAGCTCGTCGGCGGTGACGCGGCCGAGGTTGCCGATGCCGGAGCCGCCGTAGTACGCGGAGTCCGTGTTCAGCAGCTCCTCCCAGACGCCGCCCTGCGGCAGGCCGACCCGATAGCCCTCGCGCGGTACCGGCGAGAGGTTCGCGATGCACACGACAACGCGAGAGCCGTCCTTCGACAACCGGGCGAACACGAGCACGTTGTTGATCGCGTCGTTGGGCTCGATCCAGACGAAGCCCTCGTGCGAGAAGTCGACCTCCCACAGCGCCGGCTCCTCACGGTAGATGCGATTCAGGTCGCGGACGAGATCGCGCATGCCCGAGTGCTCCGCGTGCTCGAGCAGGAACCACGGCACCTCCCCTGCGTGGTTCCACTCCCACGGCGTCCCGATCTCGCCGCCCATGAAGAGCAGCTTCTTGCCGGGATGCGCCCACATGTACGCGTACAGCGAGCGGAGGTTTGCGAGCTGTTGCCAGCGGTCGCCCGGCATCTTCGAGAGCAGCGAGCCCTTCCCGTGCACGACCTCGTCGTGCGAGAGCGGGAGGATGAAGTTCTCGTTCCACGCGTAGACGAGCGAGAAGGTCAGCTCGTGGTGGTGGAAGCGCCGGTGGATGGGATCGTGCTGGAAGTAGCTGAGCGTGTCGTGCATCCAGCCCATGTTCCACTTGAAGCCGAAACCGAGGCCGCCGACGTACGTCGGCCGCGACACCGCGGGCCACGCTGTCGATTCCTCGGCGGCCGAGATCACGCCGGGCGCGCGCGCATGCACGAGCTCGTTGAACTCCTTGAGGAACGCGACCGCGTCGAGGTCCTCGCGCCCGCCGAACGCGTTCGGGATCCACTCGCCTTCCTTCCGCGAGTAGTCGAGGTAGAGCATCGACGCGACCGCGTCGACACGCAGGCCGTCGGCGTGGTACTCGCGCAGCCAGAAGAGCGCGTTCGACAACAGGAAGTTCTGCACCTCGCTGCGTCCGAGGTTGAACACGAGCGTTCCCCAGTCCGGATGAAATCCGCGTCGCGGATCGTCGTGCTCGTACAGCGCCGTGCCGTCGAGCCGCGCGAGCGCCCACGGATCGGTCGCGAAGTGCGCGGGCACCCAGTCGAGGATGACTCCGATCCCGTTCGCGTGCAGATGCTCGACGAAGTACCTGAAGTCATCCGGCGACCCCATGGTCGAGACGGTCGCGTAGAAGCCCGTCACCTGGTAGCCCCATGAGCCCGAGTACGGGTGGTGCATCACCGGCAGCAGCTCGACGTGCGTGAAGCCGAGGTCGCGCACGTACGGAGCCAGCTGCTCGGCGAGCTCCCGCCAGCCGAGGCCGTGCCGCCACGAGGGCGCGTGCACCTCGTAGATCGTCAACGGCCGGCCGAGCTGCTCCTGCCTCTCGCGCGCGTCGAGCCAGTCGTCGTCGCGCCACTCGTGCGTCGACTCGAACACGATCGACGCCGTCTTCGGCGGCACCTCCGCCTCGAACGCGAGGGGATCCGCCTTCTCGTGCCCGTCGAGGTGGTACTTGTAGTGCTGGCCGACGCCCGCACCGTCGACGACGCCTTCCCAGATGCCCGTCGAGTCGACCGGCTGCAGCGGATTGGCCGCCGGGTCCCAGTCGTTGAAGTCGCCGATCACGCTCACGTACCGGGCATTCGGCGCCCAGACGGCGAAGCGCACCCCGCCCTCGACCCGGTGCGCGCCCAGCTTCGCGTACAGCTGCTCGTGCCGTCCGGCCCTGGCGAGCCAGATGTCGAGTTCCCCGAACGCCGACGCCCTCGCCTGCGTCATACCGGCACCTCCTCCTCGAGCATCCGGAGGATGCCGGCGACCGGGATCTTCACCCAGTCGGGCCGGTTGTTCAGCTCGTAGCGCAGCTCGTAGACCGCCTTCTCCAACTCGAACACTCTCAAGAGCTTGTCCATCGACGCGCCGAACGGAACCAGGTGCTGGTCGACCGTCTGCCGGTAGCCGTCGAGGAACTGCGCCCGGGCCCGCTCCTCCCAGGCGACGGGCGGGTCGACGCCGCGGAGCAGCGTCGCCGCCGACGCCGCGTAGGCGAAGGAGCGCAGCATCCCGGCGACATCGCGCAGCGGGCTGCGCTTGCGGCGCCGCTCGGGCAGCGAGCGCGCGGGCTCGCCCTCGAAGTCGAGGATCACCCAGTCGCCGTCGGCCCACAGGGTCTGACCGAGATGGAAGTCGCCGTGGTGGCGGATCACGCGGCCGGCGCCCCCGAGGTTCGTCAACAGGCGCAGGCGCTCGCGGACCTCCTCGCCGCGCCCGCGGATCGGCTCGAGCTCGGGCCTGCCTTCGGGGAGATCCATGAAGATCGACTCGATCTCCTCGTCCACCGTCGCCGTGAGCAGCCCGAGCGACTCGCCGGAGGTCTCCTCGGGGGCAAAGGCGGGGTCGTTGGAATCCGAGCCGAGCACTGCGTGCATCCGGCCCGTCACCTCGCCGAGCATGTGCAGGCTGTCGAGGAAGCGCTCCGCCTCGCTCTCCATCGTGTCGAGCGCGCGGTCCCACCCGTCCTGCCCGCCCGGCACGAACTGCTGCATGATCCCGAGCGTCGCGTCCATCTGCCGCCCGCCGTAGGAGTACCAGCCGGCGAGCTGGGCGACGTTCTCGAAGGCGTGCTCGGTCAGGAAGCGGAGCAGCTCGAGCTCCGGGTTGATCCCGGCCTCGAGCCGGCGGAAGACCTTCAGGATCAGCTCCTCGTCGAAGACGATCGAGGTGTTCGACTGCTCGGCGCTGATCGACCGCGCCTCGCGCAGCTCGTGGCCCACTCCGCCGAACGCCTCGGTCGACGCGAACTCGACGATGCCGTCGCCGGCGGGCACCTTCTTGTTCGTGCGGATCAGATGGACGAGCTCGCGGACCTGCCGTGGATCGGCGAGCGCGTCGAGACCCCCGTCGTCGGCGAGCAGCTGGTAGGTGTCGTGCGTCCCGGTGTCGAACCGGATCTCCACGAGCAGCAGCTCGAGACGGGGGTCGGCGCGGAGCTCCGCGCTGTCGACCACGGTGGAGTGCGAGACGTCGCGGGTTTTCGATCCAAACCACCGCTGGCTCGTCACGAACTCGATCAGCTCCCGCTCGTCGATCACTCGGACTCGTCCTTCCGCACCTGGAACCAGAAGAACCCTCGCGGTGCGAACGTGAGCAAATACGGCAGTTCTCCGATGCGCGGGAAGCGCGTGCGGCCGAACATCTCCTCGGGCACGAGGCCCTCCCAGCGCGACAGGTCGAGCTCGACGGCCTGCGCCGAGCGGGCGAGGTTGTGCACGCAGAGGACGATGTCGTCCTCGTAGGTGCGTACGTGCGCGAAGATCCGGGGGTTGTCGGGCCGGAGGGCCTCGTACGTGCCGAGCCCGAAGACCGGGTGATCCTTGCGCAGCGCGATCAGCCGGTGAAGCCACCGCAGCATCGAATTCGGCTGGCGGAGCTGCGCCTCGACGTTGACGGCCTGGAAGCCGTAGACGGGATCCATCAGCGGCGGCAGGTAGAGCTGCTGGAAGTCGGCGCGCGAGAACCCGCCGTTGCGGTCGCCCGTCCATTGCATCGGCGTGCGCACGCCGTCGCGATCGCCGAGGAAGATGTTGTCGCCCATCCCGATCTCGTCTCCGTAGTAGAGGACGGGAGAGCCCGGCAATGAGAAGAGGATGGCGTGCATCAGCTGGATCTCGTCCCGCCCATTGTCGAGCAGCGGGGCGAGCCGGCGCCTGATGCCCAGATTGAGCTTCATCCGCGGGTCTTTCGCGTATTCCTCGTACATGTAGTCGCGCTCGTCGTCGGTCACCATCTCGAGCGTCAGCTCGTCGTGGTTGCGCAGGAAGAGGCCCCACTGGGCGTTGACGGGAATCGGCGGCGTCGACTCGAGGATCTCGACCATCGGCAGGGCGTCCTCGCGGCGCACCGCCATGAACATGCGCGGCATCACGGGGAAATGGAACGCCATGTGGCACTCGTCGCCGTCGCCCTCGCCGAAGTACGCGACGACGTCGGCCGGCCACTGGTTCGCCTCGGCGAGCAGCACTCGATCCTGGTAGCGCGCGTCGACCTCGGCGCGGACGCGCTTCAGGAACGCGTGCGTCTCCGGCAGGTTCTCACCGTTCGTGCCGTCGCGCTCGTAGAGGTACGGGACGGCGTCGAGTCGGAACCCGTCGAGCCCCAGATCGAGCCAGAAGCGGAGCACGTTGAGCATCTGCTCCTGCACTTCCGGGTTGTCGTAGTTGAGGTCGGGCTGGTGGGAGAAGAAGCGGTGCCAGTAGTACTGGCCGCGCACGGGGTCCCACGTCCAGTTCGACGGCTCGGTGTCGAGGAAGATGATCCGCGCCTCGCCCCAGCGCGCGTCGTCGTCGCCCCAGACGTACCAGTCGCCGTAGGCGCCGTCCGCGTCACTGCGACTCGCCTGGAACCACGGGTGGTCGCTCGACGTGTGGTTCATGACGAGGTCGGCGATCACGCGCATGCCCCGCTGATGCGCCTGGTCGACGAAGTACTTGAAGTCGTCGTTCGTTCCGTAGTCGGCGTGGATGGTGAAGAAATCCGCGATGTCGTAGCCGCCGTCGCGCAGCGGGCTCGGATAGAACGGCAGCAGCCACAGGCAGTCGACGCCGAGCCATTGCAGGTAGTCGAGCTTGTCGGCGAGTCCGCGGAAGTCGCCCGAGCCGTCGTCGTTGCCGTCGTTGAACCCACGAAGGTGGATCTCGTAGAACACCGCCTTCTTGAACCAATTGGGATCGCGCTCGAACCAGTGCCCCGGTTCACTCATGCAACGGCCCCGTCATGCAGCGAGCTTAAGCAGATGCGACCCGCCTGGGCCGAGCTTCACGTAGTTGCGGCCCGCGCGCCACATGAACGTGTCACCCGCAACGAGGTCGCGGGCGTCGAACGCCGGTGGAAAGCCGAGTGCGACGGGGATGATGCACACGCCCTCCTGCTCCGCGAACGGATCGAGGTTCACGATGCACAGCACGTCGTCCTTGGCATAGGCGACGAGCTGGTCGTTCTCGGTCTCGAGCCAGCGCAGGTTCTCGAGGCGTTGCAGCGCCGGCTCCGCGCGGCGCACCTCGTTCAGTCGCTGCACCAGCGGGAGCAGCGGCCCGTCGAGGGCACGCGGGCGAATCTCGTACTTCTCGGAGTCCAAGTACTCCTCGGACCCCGGCCGCACGGGGACGTTCTCGAACGATTCGTACCCGGAGTAGAGACCGTACGACGGTGAGAGCGTGCCCGCGAGCATCAGCCGCGCCTCGAACGCCGCCGGCCCGCCACGCTGCAGGTACTCGTGCAGGATGTCCGGCGTGTTCGCGAATGCGTTCGGCCGGTAGAACTCGTGCCACGCGAGGAGCTGCTGCATGTACTCGGCGAGCTCGGCCTTCGTGTTCTTCCAGGTGAAGTACGTGTAGCTCTGTGCGAAGCCGAGCTTGGCGAGCGTCGTCATCATCGACGGCCGCGTGAACGCTTCGGCCAGGAAGATCACCTCGGGATGCTCGCGCCGCACCTCGCGGATCAGCCAGTCCCAGAACGGCACCGGCTTCGTGTGCGGGTTGTCGACGCGAAACACAGTGATTCCGCGCCCGACCCAGAAGAGCACGACGTCGCGTAGCGCCTGCCAGAGCCCCTGCCAGTCCTCGGATTCGAAATTGACGTTGTAGATGTCCTGGTACTTCTTCGGCGGGTTCTCGGCGTACTTCAGCGTGCCGTCGGGGCGGCGGTTGAACCATTCGGGATGCTCCGCGAGCCACGGGTGGTCGGGCGAGCACTGAATCGCGAAGTCGAGCGCGATCTCGACGTCGACTTCGTGCGCGGCCGCGACCATGGTGTCGAAGTCGTCCCAGGTGCCGAGGTCGGGGTGGATCGCGTCGTGCCCTCCCTCCTCCGAGCCGATCGCCCACGGCGACCCGACGTCCGCGGGCCCGGGCGTGAGCGTGTTGTTGCGGCCCTTGCGGTTCGACTGACCTATTGGGTGGATGGGCGGGAGGTACAGGACGTCGAACCCCAGCTCGGCGATCCGCGGCAGCGCCTCGGCGACGCCGCGGAAGCCGCCCCACGAGCGCGGGAACAGCTCGTACCACGATCCGAAGCGCGCGAGCACGCGGTCGACGTCCACCTCGTACGTCGGCGACCTTGCCTCGCCGTGGCGGTCGCCGGCGGCCGCGGCGAGCCCCTCTTCGACGGTCACCGCGCGGCCGAGCAGCTGCGCGCCTTCCGAGAGCTCTCCGGCGAGGTCCTCCTGGCCCGCGTCCACCTTGCGGCGGAGCTCGTCCTGCCACGTCGCGAGACGGTCGGTCCACGCCGCGACCTGGAACTGCCACTGACCGGGCCGGTCCGGGGTGAAGCTCCCGCCCCAGCGGTCGTTCCCGAACGCGCGTAGCGGCTGCTCGCGCCAGCCGCGCTCGCCGGGCCCCTTGACGCGAACTGCGCCCGCGAGTGTGTCGTGGCCGTCCTTGAACACGGTCGCGTAGACGTCCACGCGATCACCGACGGTGCGCTTCACGGCATAGCGCCCGCAGTCGACGATCGGCTCGACCGCCTGGATCTGAATACGTGGTTGTGGGGTCTTCGGAAGGGGCATCGTGCGTGAGATTGTCAGTCGTCGGCACGTCCTAAACGCATGAACCTCCAGCGCGCCTCCGGCATCCTCCTTCATCCGACCTCGTTCCCGAACGGGGTACTGGACGAGCACGCCTACCGCTTCCTCGACTGGCTCGCGTCCGCCGGGCAGCGGTGGTGGCAGGTGTTGCCGCTCGGGCCGCCCGAGGGGCTGACCGGCTCGCCGTACATGTCGCCGTCGGCCTTCGCCGGCTCGCCGGCGCTCCTCGCCGACCCGGAGGCAATGGTCACCGGCGAGGAGGCGGCTGCGTTCCGCGAACGCAACGCCTACTGGATCGACGACTGGATCGAACATGGAGGCTCGCTCGAGGACCAGGTTCGGTTCGACCGCGAATGGCAGGCGCTGCGCGACTACGCGCACGACCGCGGTGTGCGCGTGCTCGGCGACATGCCGATCTACGTGGCCGCCGGAAGCGCCGACGTCCACGCGCATCCGGAGCTCTTCCAGGACGGCCTCGTCGCCGGCGTGCCGCCCGACCTGTTCGCGGAGACGGGACAGCTGTGGGGCAACCCCCTCTACGACTGGACGGCGATGCGCGCCGACGGCTACCGCTGGTGGATCGAGCGCTTTCGCCGCGCGTTCGCCCTCGTCGACCTGACGCGCGTCGACCACTTCCGCGGCTTCGTGTCGTACTGGGCCGTGCCGGCCGGCAACCCGACCGCGGTGGAGGGCAAGTGGCGGCGCGGACCCGGCGCCCACGTCTTCCACGCGGTCGAGCACGAGCTCGGACCGCTGCCGGTCGTCGCGGAGGATCTCGGCATGATCACCGAGCCGGTCGTGCGCCTGCGCCGGGAGCTCGGCTTCCCCGGCATGGTCGTGCTGCAGTTCGCACTCGGCGGCGATCCGACGAACCCGCACCTCCCCGCGAACCACGAGGAGCAGGCCGTCGTCTACACCGGCACGCACGACAACGACACGACTCGCGGCTGGTGGGAGTCGCTGACCGACGAGGACCGCGCGTGGACCGGCCTCGCGAGCGACGATCCCACCTGGTCGCTGATCGGCGCCGCGTGGGGCTCGCGCGCCGCGCTCGCGATCGCGCCGCTCCAGGACGTGCTCGACCTCGGCTCCGAGGCGCGCATGAACCTTCCGGGCACCGAGGACGGCAACTGGCAGTGGCGCTACGCGCCCGACGCGCTGACGGACGAACGCGCGCGCCGCCTGCGCGAGCTCACCGAGCAGGCCGGCCGAGCGGGATAGGAGTGCCGGGGGAGGGGATCGAACCCCCACGTCCCGAAGGGACAGCCGGTTTTAAGCCGGCTGCGTCTACCAGTTCCGCCACCCCGGCGCGCCGTACTGCTTGCAGGCCACGGGATTGTAGAGCGTTACTGGGGCGGTCCCATCCCGGGCTGGTCGGCTGAGAGGGGAACGCCCTCGGGTCCGTGGCCGCGGTAGGCATCCCGGAACGTGCGGAAGGCCTTGGCGGTCGCCGCGTCGTAGTGCAGGCAGGTCGCGAGGTGGCCCTGGCCGTAGTAGCCGTTGCGCCCGTACTTCGCGTGGTTCCCCGTCCAGGCGCTGATCGCGATGCGGCTGCCGAAGCCCGCGTACGGCGTGCCGAACATGCCGGTCGGCTCTTCGTCGTAGAGCGCGCGCAGCTGGTTGACGGTCGACGCGGGCGTCTTCGTCCCCCACCAGAGCACCACGCCGCCGTGCTCCTCGTTGTGCACGACCATGCGCGGATTGATCGGCTCGCTGTAGAAGCCCCAGACCGCCCAGCGCGGGTAGTGCTGGCCGTTCGAGGGCGGGCTCGTGTTCCATGAAAACTTCGCCGTCAGGCTGGCGACGTGCGTCCTCCCACCCGGCACGGACGCCTTCACCGTCTTGAACGTGCAGCCCGCGGCGGTCATCTGCTGCGCCACCTTCTTGTCGCTCGTCCCGCCGCCGCCGCCGAGCACGACGACGAGGACGACGACGATCAACGCGACGACACCGGATCCTGCGACCGCGTAGAGGATCGCCCGATGGCGCGCCTCCAGCTCCTGCGGGGAACGCGTGGTGCCGCGCACCTGCGGCGCCTGGACGCGGCGCTGACCGCCACGCGGCGGCGTCGGCGCCTTCGGCTTCTTCCTCGGCGGCATGCGCGCGCCATTCAAGCGGATATGACGAGGCTGCTGCCGAAGAATGCGGCCACGGCGGCGGGGTCCTCCGCGACCGGGCAGCGGGGCAACGCGCCGAGGAAGGCCCGTCCGTACGGTCGGGTCCGCAACCGGGGATCGAGGATCGCGACCACACCGCGGTCGCCGTGACCGCGGATCAACCGCCCGAAGCCCTGGCGCAGCTGCAGCATCGCGGTCGGAAGCGCGTAATCGCGGAACCAGTCGCCGCCCGCACGTTCGACGGCCTCGCACCGAGCTTCGTGCAGCGGGTCACCGGGTGCGGAGAACGGCAGCTTGTCGATCACGAGCAGCGAGAGCGACTCGCCCGGGACGTCGACGCCCTGCCAGAACGTCGACGTCGCGATCAGCACCGAGTCGACCTCGGCGCGGAAGCGCTGCAGCAGGCGCTCGCGCGGCGCCTCGCCCTGGACGAGCACGTCGTACGGGACGCGCCCGCGCACGCGCTCGCGATAGACGTCGAGCGCCCGGTAGCTCGACGTGAGCACGAGCGCGCGGCCCTCGGACAACGCGAGCAAGGACACGATCTCCTCCGCAGCGCGCTCGGTGAAGCCGTCGCCCCGAGGGTCCGGCATGGCGCGCGGCACGTAGAGCAGCGCCTGCTCGGGGAAGTCGTACGGCGAGCCGACGACGGCCTCCCGCGCGTGTCGGAGCCCGAGCCGGCGCCGGACGAACCGCGCGTCCTCGCCGGTCGTGAGCGTGGCGGAGACGAGGATCGCCGTCGGCCCGTCGTCCCAGAGCCGCTCGCCGAGCTCCGCCGAGACGTCGACCGGCGCCCAGGCAACGGCGTCGGGCTCGGCCCAGACCACGCGCTCCCCCCCGCCGGTTTCCAGGCATGCCTCGATGTCGCCGGCGGCGGCGAGGGCCCGGCGGGAGAGCGCGTCGAGGTCCTCGCCCTGGCCCGCGAGGGCGTCTGCGAGGTCGCTGAGCGCGTCGATCAGCACGAGCGCCGGCTCTGGCGGCGTCTCGCGGAGGCGCCTCCGCCCTGCCGGCGGCGCGACGGCACGGAGCAGGCGCTCGCCGGTGCGCTCGACCCGGTCGGCCTGCCGGCCGGGGTACGGGCGCTGCGCGTCGCGGCAGGCGCGCTCGATGTCGCCCGCGAGCCGGCGCAGAGCCGCGCGGGAGACCCGGCCGCCGAGCCACGCCGCGGCCGACTCCTCGAGCCGGTGCGCCTCGTCGAAGATCACCGCGTCGTGCTCGGGGAGCACGCCCCCGCCCGAGGCGAGGTGCGCGAA
>JABFWJ010000017.1 GCA_013362295.1 Thermoleophilia bacterium | reverse complement strand
GCGAGATCGTGCCGCTGTCGCCGAAGCCGAGGTACGCGACGTCGTCCCCCGAGCTGTCGCCGAAGCTGACGCTCAGCCGCGTCCCCTTCGGCAGGAACTGCAGGTAGTTCGCAAGCCTGATCGTCTGCAGGCCGACCTTCGGGACGATCGCGCCGTGTGTGATCACGCGCCGGCCCGCGCGCACCGTCACCACGAGGCGCGGGTAGTGCACGACCTTGCGCACCTGCACCTTGAGCAGCGAGACGCCGAACGTCTCGAGCGCCTGCCGGAACCTCGGGCCGATGCGGACCATCGCCGTCCCGCGGAAGCCGGCCCCGACGACCTTCGTCTTCGGGATGCCCGCGTACGACGCGCGCCTCGTCCCGCTCGCGGCCGCGATCGTCACGGGCTTCGTCTTGTCGATGCCGTTCGGCGCGCCCTTCAGGTAGTGGTCGTACCACGCGAGCCCCTGGGCGATCACGTAGGCCTGGTCCGGCCCCGGGAAGCTCGACGGTGTGTGGCCGAACTGGCCGACGTACAGGTGCTTCGGACCCTTCGTCTGGAGGTAGCCGTTCTCCGCCTGCGTGATGTCGAACGCGTAGTCCAACCGTCCCTGGAACATGTACACCGGCGTCGTGACCGACGAGAGCCGGCCGGACGAGGAGCGCGGTCTCGTCAGCAACTTGAGGGCGGGGATGTTCGTCGAATGGACCGCGTTGTCCTCGTTCTGGACGATCAGCGGTGACCGCGCTTCGACCGCTTTCGCGAACCCGAGCACAATGCCGGACTTCGCGACGTCCTGCGGCCAGAGCGCGCTGAAGAGGTCGGTCCACGTCTCGACGACCTCGGCCGCCTTGTACGGGATCCCGGCGGCGAGCCCGTTCCAGATCTGGCCGCCGCCGTAAGAGATGCCCCAGGCGCCGATCTGCGTGTTGCTCACCTCCGGGAGCCCGGCGAAGTACGACTCCAGGGCGCGCTCGTCCGAGGTTTCGTTCGGCCCCGCGAGCTCGAGGTTGCCGGTCGAGGTGCCCTGGCCGCGGGCCGAGTAGGCGAGTGCCGCATACCCGTGCGCGGCGAAGATCTGGGCGATCGGCGCCATGTCGTCCTTCGAGCCGCCGAGGCCGTGCAGGACGACGACGCCGGGGAACCCGCCGGCCGGCGCGGCGCCGTCGGGCTCGTACAAGTCGTAGGCGATCGAGGTGCCGTCGGACATCGTCCGGGTGCCGGTCTGCTTCGTGAACGCCTGGGCGGGGGCCGCCCAGAGCAATGCGGCCGCGACGACGAGGAGGAGGCGCCTCACGGCGACCAGCGTACCCGGCTCCCTAGAATCGCGCCGTGTCGCCGAACCGCGCGGATCCCAGGGCGATCGGCGTCTTCGACTCGGGCGTCGGAGGCCTCACCGTCCTGCACGAGTGTCTCGTGACGATGCCGCACGAGGACTTTGTCTACCTCGGCGACCACGCGCGGCTGCCGTACGGCCCGCGCGGACGCGACGAGGTGCGCCGCTTCGCGCACGAGATCGGCGTCTACCTGGAGCGGCAGGGTGTGAAGATGGTCGTCGTCGCCTGCAACACGGCGACGGCCGCGGCGCTCCCCGATCTGCAGGAGGAGCTGGGCGTTCCCGTCGTGTCGGTGATCGTCCCGGAGGCGCACGCCGCGGTGCAGGCGACGCGCAACCGGCAGATCGGGCTGCTCGCGACCGAGCTCACGGTTGCGACGGGCCGATACGAGAACCTCGTGCGCACGCTTGACGCGGGCGCGCACCTGACCTCGGTCGCGTGCCCGAAGCTCGTGCCGCTGATCGAGGCGGGCGACACGTTCAGCGACGCCATGCTGGCGGCGGTTCGCGAGTACGCCGCGCCGCTCAAACAGGCAGGCTGCGACACCGTGATCCTCGGCTGCACGCACTTCCCGCTCTTGCGCCCCGTGTTTCAGCGCGCGTTCGGTCGCGACGTGACGCTCGTCTTCTCCGCCGACGAGACGGCCCGCGAGGTCGCGGAGACGCTCGCGCGCAAAGGTATCGAGAACAGTGGCTTCGAGAACGGCGCCGAGCGCGAGGGCACCTACCGCTTCCTGACGACCGGCGAGCCCGAGCTCTTCCGCTCGCTCGGCGAGCGCTTCCTGCAGCTGCCGCTCGGCGACGTCGAGCGCGTCACGGTCGCCGAGCTCGAGGCGGCTGCATGAGGGCGGACGGGCGCAGGCCGGACGAGCTCCGCCCGGTCGTCGCCGACCCGAGCTTTCTCGAGCAGCCGCACGGCGTCGTCCTCTGGTCGCAGGGCAAGACGAAGGTGCTCTGCACCGCCTCCGTGCAGGACGGCGTGCCGCGCTGGCTCTACCGCTCGGGTCGCGGCTGGATGACGGCCGAGTACTCGCTGCTGCCCGCGTCGACGGGCGATCGCACCGACCGCGAGGCAGCCCGCGGCAAGCAGGGCGGACGGACGGTCGAGATCCAGCGGTTGATCGGCCGCGCCCTGCGCGGCGTCGTCGACTTCCAGGCACTCGGCGAGCGCACCGTCTACCTCGACTGCGACGTGCTGCAGGCGGACGGGGGCACGCGCTGCGCGGCGATCACCGGCGCCTACGTCGCCGCGCAGCGAGCGCTCGACCGCTTCGGGCTCTCGAAGGCGCTGACCGGCTCGGTCGCAGCGGTCTCGGTCGGCGTCGTCGACGAACTCTCGCTGCTCGACCTCGACTACTCCGAGGACTCGGTCGCGGACGTGGACGTCAACGTCGTCATGACCGGCGACGGGCGCTTCGTCGAGGTGCAGTCGACGGCGGAGAAGGTCCCGTTCGACCGCGCGCGGCTCGATGACCTGCTCGACCTCGCGGCCGCGGGCATCGAGGACCTGCAGCGCTACCAGGAAGATGCCGTTGCAGCACTTCGCGATTAGCGCGATCCCGGCGCTCGGCGGCTGGCACGTCGTCCTGCGCCTCTTCGTCGCCGCGGTGCTCGGCGGTGCGATCGGCGTCGAGCGGGAGCTGCGCGACCGCGAGGCGGGGATCCGCACGCACCTCCTGGTCTCGCTCGGCTCGGCGCTGTTCACGATCGTCTCGGCCTACGGCTTCCACGCGTTCCTCGAGAGCGGCGCAAATGTCGTCCGGGCGGACCCGACGCGCATCGCCGCGCAGATCGTCACCGGGATCGGCTTCCTCGGCGCGGGCGCGATCATCCGCGAGGGACTGTCGGTACGCGGGCTCACGACGGCGGCCACCCTCTGGGTCGTCGCGGCGATCGGGATGGCCTGCGGCGCCGGCTGGTACTGGGCTGCCGTCGTCACGACCGCGCTCACGATCCTCGCGCTCGGCCCGCTGCGGATCCTCGCGTACAACACGATCGAGCGCGTCAAGCCGGAGGAGAACCGCCTGATCGTCGAGCTCAAGGAGGGACAGCCGGTCGGCCCGTTCCTCGCGCAGCTCGACGACATCCGTCACTTCGAGCTGAGCGACGAGCTCGACCGCCGAGTCCTGCAGCTCGAGCTGATGCACGTCGACGAGGAGCTGGTCTCCAAGCTCGCCGATCTCGAATATGTGATCGGCGTGCGTTGGCACCGGTGATTCGCGCGGCCGTCTGCACCGCCAACCCGCACAAGCTCGACGAGTTCCGCGCGCTCTTCCCGGACTGGGAGCTCGAGCTGCTCGGCGACGCGGACTACCCGCCGGAGGACGGCCTCACTTTCGCCGACAACGCGCGGATCAAGGCGCGCTACGGCAGGCTCGTCGGACCGGCCGGGCGGTGGATGCTTGCCGACGACTCGGGCATCGAGGTGGCGGCGCTCGGCGGCGGGCCCGGCGTGCAGACCGCGCGCTGGGCGGAGGGCCGGCACGTCGACAAGCTGCTCGACGCCCTCCGCGGGCGCGACGATCGTCGGGCGCGCTACGTGTGCGAGCTGGTCGCGATCGCGCCCGACCGCCGGGAGGTCGACGCCACCGGCGTGCTCGAGGGCTCGATCGCGCTCGCGCCGGCCGGCAGCGAGGGTTTCGGCTTCGATCCGGTCTTCGTCCCGCGCGGCGAGACGCGCACGGTTGCCGAGCTGGGCGACGCCTGGAAGGCCGAGCACTCCCACCGCGCCGTCGCCGCGCACGCCCTCTGCGACACACTTTCGTGACGGTGGCTCGTGAGTGCCTGCCACCCGACCGAACCGCCCCGCACGCAGGGACTTCGGACGATTCGTCACACTTCCGTGATGGTGGCTGCCACCGGGTTGATCGCGTGAGGATCACGCCGCACATCGTGGTGCGTGGCGCCGCCGCGGCGGCTGAGTGGTATGAACGCGCGCTCGGCGCCGAGGTGGGGGCGCGTGTCCCGGTGCCCGGCGGGCGCTTCATGCAGATCGAGCTGCGCTTCGGCGAGTCCGTCGTGAAGATCGCCGACGAGTTCCCCGAGTTCGGCGCCGTCTCGCCGCAAACGCTCGGCGGGACCTACGGCGCGCTCACGATCACCACGGACGACGTCGACGCGCTGTGGGAGCGGGCGCTCGCCGCCGGCGCCGAGGTGTACGCCCCGCTTCAAGACGCCTTCTGGGGCGAGCGCCACGGCCAGATCCTCGATCCGTTCGGCCATCGCTGGGGGCTCGCGCAGCACGTGCGCGACGTGCCGCACGACGAGGTCGTGCGTCAGGCGGCGGCCGTGTTCGGGGCCGCGTAGAAACCGGCTCCGAGGACCGCGACGAGCGCGGCGATCTCCGCCGACGGCGCGACGAGCGCGCCGAGCGGCATCGTCGCGAGCGCGAGCACACCGGTCGCCGCGCGAGTACCGAAGCCGTGGAGGTGCAGCGTGCGCCGGAACAAGCCGTTGCCGGCGCAATAGGCCGCCACGCCGACCGCGAGGATCGCTGCGCGCGCCCACGAGGCCGCGGTGAATGGGTGCTCGGCGGCCTCGCGCTCCACCGACGCGACCGCGAGGATCCCGAACAGCATCGGCAGGTGCCAGTAGCCGAACCCGACGAGCGACGCCCACGCGCGCTCCGTCACGGGCAGCATCGCGAGCGCGCGCTCGCCGTGCCCCTCGTGGCCGCTGAAGTACAACCACCAGAGACAGCCGCTCAGCGCGAGGCCGAGCAGCGCCACCCCGACGAGGGCGGCGTCGATCGGCAGCGTCGAGCCGCCGATGCCGATCGCGACGATCGACTCGCCGATCGCGATGATCACGACGAGCGCATGACGCTCGACGAAATGCCCTGCCGCGACGACGAAGCCCTTCGTGCCGCGGATCGCGGGCGTCAACCATTCGAACGCTGCGGCCGCGCCCCACAGGATGTACTGCATCCGCCCTCCGAGCGCCCCGCCCGCGAGGATGACTGCGGCCGAGCCCAGGTTGTAGGGCGCGAGCGTGATGATCGCGCGTGCCGCGCTCACCGCCGCTGCCCGCGTGAAGAGGATCGAGTGGACGAACACCACGACGAGGTACGCGAGCCCGAACACGAGGCCGCTCCCGCCGAACGCGCTCGGGATCGCGAGCGAGAGGACGAGGAACCCGCCCATGCCGCCGAGCAGCAGCAGCCGGCGCGCACCGGTGTTCGCGCGGACGGCGTTCGTCATCCAGACGTAGCCGCCGTACATCCACCAGATCACACCGAGCATCTCGACGACCTGCAGCAGGCCGCGTCCGTTCGGCGCGCGGAACAGCACCGTCGTCAGCTGCGTGATCGTGAAGACGAAGACGAGGTCGAAGAACAGCTCGAGCGTGGTGACCCGCGGCGGCTCAGGCTCCGTCGTCACCTGGCCGCGCGGCTCCGGCGTACGCGCGGCCACCGGCCCGATTCGGCCGCGCTCGTCTGGGCAGGCGCGACGTCGCTCGGGTGCGCGCGTTGGCCGAGCCACCAGTTCACCTCGGCGCCGAGCACGATCACGTTCGCCATCACGTACAGCCAGACGAGCAGCACGGCCGGACCGGAAAGCGTCTGCAGGACCGGGTTGTGCTTCGAGATGTTCACGTAGACGGGCAGAAGCTGGAACGTCGCCTCGAGGATTACTGCCGCCGTGATCGCGCCCGGCAGCACCTCGCGCAACGTCAAGCTCGCGTTCGTGAGCACGTAGTACGCCGAAGCGAGGAAGACGAACAATCCGACCGCCGACACGGCGATCGCGATCACGCGGGCGGTCGTCGCGTTGCCGGCGAAGCCGGCGTACCGCTTCAGGATCTCCTGGCCGATCGACCCGACGACGAGCGACAGGAACAGCGCGACGAGCGAGCCGACCATCATCATCGTCGCGAGCGCCTTGCCGTGCAGGAACCCGCGGTTCGGGCGTCCGTAGACGATGTTGAACGCGCTCTCCAGCACGCTGAAGAACGAGAGCGACGACCACAGCAGGAACGCGCCGCCGACGATGCCGAGCGCGGTCGCGTTCTCCTGGATCGCACGCACCGCACGCAAGATCGAGTCCAGCGACGTGCTCGGGAATGTCTTCGACAGCTCGCGCACGAAGAACGACCCTTCGTCCGCTTGATGCACGAGCCCGAGCAGAGCGAGCGCGAGGAAGAGCAGCGGGACGAAGGACAGGAGCGCGAAGTAGGCGATCATCGCGGCGAGGTGCGTTCCGCGGTCGGCGAAGAACTTGCTCAAAACTCGCCTCATTGCGCGGCAGTATGCTCGGAGCCGTGGACGCGGCCCAGGCCATCGCCGACCTGAAGGAGATCTCGCCGCAGGTCCGAGACGTCGTGGTGGTCGGTGCGGACGGAGCGCCGGCGGGCTCCAACCTGAGCGACGAAGCGGCCTGCCTGAGGCTGGCCGACGGCGCCCGGCAGCTCGTCGAGGCGGCCGAGGAGCTGCGACCCGGGGTCGCGCAGCTGGAAGCGGCCACCCTCGGCGGCAGCGTGTTCGTCGTCCGCGACGGCGAGCGGCTGATCGCGGCGACGACGACGCCCGAGCCGACGGTCGGCCTCGTCTTCTACGACCTGAAGACGTGCCTGCGCTCGATCGAGCAGCCCGAGCCGCCCAAGCAGCCCGCGCGCCGGCGGGCGGCCGCGAAGACGAAGGCCGAGGATGGCACCGCGTAAGGTCGTCACCGGCGTCCTCCTCGCCGCAGGCTCGCTGGCGGGGTCGGTGCTCGTCCGGCGCCGTGCGGCGCGGAAACGGGAGCGCGTCGACCTCTACGCGGACGACGGCTCGATGCACTCGTTCGGCGAGGGCACGCCCGAGGCCGACCGCCTGCTGCCGATCGCGCACGAGTTGCTCGGCGCGTGACGCGGGACGAGCTCGCCGTCGCCCTGCGCGAGTCCGCCTATCTCGAGGGCGACTTCGTCCTTCGTTCGGGGCGCCGCTCGAGGTACTACCTGGACAAGTACCGCTTCGAGACGAGGCCCGACGTGCTCGCGCCGCTCGGAGAGGCGCTGGCCGATGCCGTGCGCGAGCACGAGCCGGACGCCGACCGGATCGCGGGGCCGGAGCTCGGCGCCGTGGTGCTCGCCGCCGCCGCGTCGCTCGAGAGCGGCCTGCCGTTCCTGATCGTTCGCAAGGCCGCGAAGGACTACGGGACCGCGGCCCGGATCGAGGGTGTCTACGAGGAGGGAGAGTGCGTCTGCCTCGTCGAGGACGTGGTCACATCCGGCGGGGCCGCGATCGACGCCGTCCAGGCCCTCCGGGAGGCCGGATTGCGTGTATCCAACGCGATCTGCGTCGTCGATCGCGAGGAGGGAGGTGTCGACGAGCTGGCGCGGCATGCCGTCCGGCTGCGGCCGCTCTTCCGCGCCTCGGAGCTGCTCGAAATCCCCGCAAATCCGCATGGTTGAGCGATATCCGGCGGCGTTGTTAGGGTTTGAGCCAAGGTCTGAACCCCAGCACCTCGACGCAGGAGGATTCGTTTCTTGACCAAGCAGGATTTCATCAACCAGGTCGCCCAGAAGAGCGGGCTCTCCGCACGTGACGCAGGTAAGGCCGTCGACGCATTTCTCGAGTCGATCACCGACACGCTGAAGAGCGGCGACTCGGTCAACTTCACGGGCTTCGGCAAGTTCTCCCCCGCGGCCCGCGCAGCGCGGCAGGGAGTGAACCCGCGCACGGGCGAGCGCGTGCAGATCGCGGCGACGACCGTGCCGAAGTTCTCTGCCGGCAGCCAGCTCAAGGCAGCGCTCAAGAGTTAGTTAGAGGCTTGATGTGAAACGCACGCGTACCCGTGGCTGGTGGCTCAGACGCGGCGCATGTCGCCCCGGTCGGGCTTGAACGTAGACCCAGCTATGCCCTGCGCCCGCCCCGGGCGACCTGCTTGATCTGAGCCATCCCCACGAGCACGCAGTTCCACATCAACCCTCTAGCGCGCCGGCAGATGTGGTCTTCCCGGAGGGCGGCGCAAGCCGCCCTCCGCCTTTGCCGTTACCGTTGGAGCGATGCCCGTCGCCACGCTCACCTTCGCCGACCGCCTCGCCGCGGAGGTGGAACGCAAGCGCTCGCAGCTCGTCGTCGGCCTCGATCCACGGGCCGACCTGCTCCCCGTCGAGCTCCGCGGCGACGTCGGACGGTTCTGCTGCGGGATCGTCGACGCGGTCGCTCCGCACGCGGTTGCGGTCAAGCCGCAGCTCGCGTTCTTCGAGGCGCTCGGCGCCGCGGGCATCGCCGCCTTCGAGCAGGTCTGCCAGTACGCGAGGCGCGCCGGGCTGCTCGTGATCGCGGACGGCAAGCGCGGCGACATCGGCTCGACCGCCCGGGCCTATGCCGAGGCCTACCTCGAGGGCGATCCGCCCCGGGCGGACGCGCTCACCGTCAACCCGTGGCTCGGGCGCGACGCCGTCGAGCCGTTCCTGGGTGCCGTGCGCCGCGGCGGCGTCGGGATCTTCGTGCTCGTGCGCACCTCGAATGCGGGCGGCGACGTGCAGGACGTGGTGCTGAAGGACGGGCGCCCGCTGTGGCACCACGTGGCGGAGCTGGTCGACGAATGGGGCGTCGAGATGGCCGGCGAGGTCGGACTCTCGTCCGTGGGCGCCGTCGTCGGCGCGACCCATCCGCGGGCGGTCGCGGACGCGCGCCGGCTGATGCCGCGCTCGATCCTGCTCCTGCCGGGCGTCGGCGCGCAGGGAGGCTCGCCGGCAGACCTGACGCGCGCGTTCCAGAGCGGGCCCGCGAGTGCGGTCGTCTCGGCCTCACGCTCCGTCATCTACGCGTTCCGGGACACCGGCGTCGATTACCGTGCGGCGGCCGGCGCCGAGGCTGCCCGGCTGAAGCGCGAGATCTGGACCGCATCCGGCTGGTAGTGCCGCGCTCCGACTCGCGCCGGCTCGTCGCGCCCGCGGCGTTCCTGCTCGCCGCGACAATCGCCGTTCTCCTGATCCGCTCGGGCCTCGAGGCGGGGAAGCCCACGCCGACGACGACGGCAGTCGTGGCGCCGCCCACTCCGCACAAGAAGGTGCGGACGACCAAGAAGACGACGAAGCGGACGGCGACCACGTCCGGTCCGCGATTCTGGACGGTGCAGGCCGGAGATACCTTCGGCGTCATCTCCTCGAAGACAGGCGTGCCCGTCGCCACGATCCAGCAGTTGAACCCGAACGTGAAATCGACCTCACTCTTCATCGGCGAGAAGCTGCGACTGCGATGAGACGCCTCGTCGTGCTCGTCCTTGCGCTCGTCGCCGTCTCACCGGCGCAGGCCGCACCGCCGGCCGTCCACGCGAGCGCATTCCTCGTGCAGGACGCGCGTACGGGAGAGGTGCTCGCCTCGTCGCATCCCCACGCGCACCTCGCGATCGCATCGCTCACCAAGATGATGACCGTGTTGCTCGCGCTCGAGCGGCACAAGCTGAGCGACGTCGTCACCATCGACCGGCGCGCCGCGATCATCGGCGAGTCGACGATCGACCTGAGGCCCGGCGAGCACCTGACCGTCCGGGATCTGGTCAAGGGCGCGCTGATCCAGTCGGCGAACGACTCCGCGGCCGCACTCGCGCTCTCGATGGCACCGGACTTTCCCTCGTTCGCGCGCTTGATGAACGCGAAGGCGGCTGCACTCGGCCTCCACGACACGCACTTCGTCCGGCCCGACGGACTCGACGTACCGGATCACTACTCGAGCGCAGCGGACATGACGAAGCTCGCCCGTGTGCTGATGCACACGCGCTTCGTCCGCGAGACGGTCGACGAGCAGACAGCGACGATCGCCGGCGGGCGCACGCTGCACACCTGGGACGACCTGCTCTCGATCTTCCCGCGCACGATCGGCGTGAAGACGGGTCACACCGCACAGGCGGGTTGGTGCCAGGTGGCGGCGGCACGCGGACGCGGCGTGACGGTCTACGCGACGCTGCTGGGCGGGCCGACGCGATCGGAGCGCAACATCGATCTCGAGTCCCTGCTGATCTGGGGCCTCGCGCAGTTCCGCGTCGTGTCGGTCATCCAGCCGGGTCGCACGTACGCCACCGCCGGGCTGCCGTACGGCAAGCGGCCACTCCCGCTCGTCGCGGCAAAGCCGCTCAACGCCGTCGCCCGCGTCGGCCGGCCGCTGACCGAGCGGGTCGTCGCGGCGAACGCCGTCTCGCTGCCCGTGCACGCGGGCGACGTGCTCGGCCACATCGAGATCTGGGAGCGCGGAAAGCTGCGCGGCCGCAGCGAGCTCGTCGCTTCGCGGACGGTTAACAAACCGGGGCTCGGGAGCCGTCTAGGGTGGTACGCCGGCAGGACGCTTCACCACCTGGGCAGCCTGCTCTGAGCACGCGATGATCGTCACCGTCACTCTCAACGCGGCCATCGACCGGACGCTCACCGTGCCGAACTTCCAGCGCGGGCAGCGCCACCGGGCGAGTGCCGGCGTCACGCTCGCAGGCGGGAAGGGCATCAACGTCGCGCGCGCGCTGAAGGTGCTCGGCGTACCCGTCGTCGCCACCGGGCTCGTCGGCGGCACGACCGGCACCCGGATCGTCGAGGAGCTGACGAAGGAGGCGATCCTCAACGACTTCGTCCACATCGAGGGCGAGTCGCGCACGTCGACGGCCGTCGTCGACCCGACCGGCGGGACGTACACGGAGATCAACGAGTGGGGCCCCGCGGTGCGCGCGGACGAGCTCGACACGCTGCTCGAGAAGCTGCGCTACCTGACGCAGGGCGCCGAGCTCGTCGTGTTCGCGGGCTCGCTGCCGCGCGAGGTCGATCCGGACTTCTACGCCGAGGCGACGCGCGAGCTGACGCGCCGCCACATTCCGGTCGCCCTCGATTCGGAGGGGCAACCGCTCTCGCTCGGCGTCGAGGCCGAGCCGTTCCTCGTCACGCCGAACCAGGCCGAGGCCGAGGCGCTCGTCGGGCAGGAGTTCCACGACGACGAGGACTTCCGCAACGGGCTCGACACCGTCGCGGAGCTGGGCGCGCGCAACGTCCTGATCACAACCGAGCAAGGCTCGCTCGCGCTGTTTCGCGAAGAGCGGGAGGCCGTGCGTTACCGCGCGGTTGCACCGCGCGTCGACCCGGTTTCCACCGTCGGCTCCGGCGACGTGCTGCTCGCCGCCTTCATCGCCGCCCGGCACGCCGGCCGGCCCGCCGAGGAGGCGCTGCGCGCCGCGGTCGCGGCGGGCGCCGCCTCGAC
>JABFWJ010000361.1 GCA_013362295.1 Thermoleophilia bacterium | reverse complement strand
CGGTCTAGGACGTCGCCCTCTCACGGCGAAAACACTGGTTCGAGTCCCGTAGGGGTCACCAAAAGCAGACTGTCCCGCGGACATCCGAGCACTGGTGACGCGCCCGGCAAGGTTGCCCGAAAGCGCTTCTCCGCCTAACGGCGCGCTCGTGAGCGCCACCCTCATTCCACTCGCGCCGACCCGCGAGCCTTCGCTCGACGCGCTGATCACGCTCGTCGCGAGCGACATGAACGGGGTCAATGCGGTCATCCTCGATCGCATGCAGAGCAAAGTCGCGCTGATTCCTGAGCTTGCGGGGCACCTTATCGCCGGCGGCGGCAAGCGGATGCGGCCGATGCTGACGCTCGCTGCGGCAAGCTTGCTCGGCTACCCCGGCACGCGCCATTACAAGCTCGCGGCGGCAGTCGAGTTCATCCACACGGCGACCCTGCTCCACGATGATGTCGTGGACGGATCGGGCCTTCGCCGCGGCAAGCGTACGGCCAACCTCATCTGGGGCAATCCGGCGAGCGTGCTCGTCGGCGACTTCCTCTTCTCGCGGGCCTTCGAACTGATGGTCGAGGACGGGAGCCTAAAGGTCCTGCGCATCCTGAGCCATGCGTCGGCCGTCATCGCCGAAGGCGAGGTCGAGCAGCTCACCGCGCAGCGCCAGGTCGCCACCGGCGAAGACCAATATCTCGAGATCATCAGCGCCAAGACCGCGGCCCTGTTCGCCGCCGCCTGTCGCGTTTCGCCCGTCGTCGCCGAGGCAGGGGAGGAAGCGGAGCACGCGCTGGAATGTTACGGCCGCAACCTCGGCATCGCCTTCCAGCTGAGCGATGACGTGATCGACTATGCCTCGGACGCGGAGACGATGGGGAAGGGCGTCGGCGATGACTTCCGCGACGGCAAGATGACGCTTCCGGTCATCCTCGCCTACGCACGCGGCAGCGAGGCCGACCGTGCCTTCTGGCGCGACGCAATCGGCGGCAACCGCATTTCGGACGATGATCTGAAGCATGCCATCCGGTTGCTGCGTGACACGGAGGCGCTTGCCGACACGATCGAGCGCGCGCGCCAATACGGCCGCCGGGCGATCGACGCGCTGGCGATGTTCCCGGCGAGCAAGTCCAAGTCGGCCCTGACCGAGGCTGCGGAGTTCGCGGTCGCCCGCGCTTATTAGCGCGCCGTTCCCAATCCAGCTCGTCCTGGCGGATCTCCTCGCGGCGCTCCGCGAGAACAGCAGCGCCTTGCTGGTGGCCCCGCCCGGCGCCGGGAAGACGACGCAGGTCGCCCCGGCGCTCCTGAGCGAGCCATGGTGCGCCGGCCAGATCCTGCTGCTCGTCCCGCGCCGGCTGGCCGCGCGTGCCGCGGCGGAATTCATGGCCGCCGCTCTTGGCGAGAAGCCGGGGCAGACCGTCGGTTATGCCACGCGGCTCGATAGCAAGGTGGGCAAGGCCACGCGCATCGTCGTCATGACCCACGGCGTCTTCCTCTCGCGCATCCAGGCCGACCCGGAGCTTGCTGGCGTGTCCGCCGTGCTGTTCGACGAGGTGCACGAGCGGAGCCTGGACAACGACCTCGCGCTCGCCCTGGCGCTCGACGCAGCGGGCGCGCTGCGGCCGGACCTGCGGCTTGTCGCCATGTCGGCGACGCTCGACGTCGAGCGGTTCCGGCGGCTGCTGCGCGATCCGCCGACCATCGACTGCGAGGGTAAGAGCTATCCTCTAACGTTGCACTATGCCGGCCGCGACGCCGCCGCGCGCATTGAGCCACAAATGGCATCGGCCATTCGGCGCGCTCTGCTGGAGCAGGAGGGCTCGTTGCTCGCCTTCCTGCCGGGCGTCGCCGAAATCGAGCGTACCGCTGATGCACTCGGCGGCCTTCCCGCCGACGTCGACCTGCATAAGCTGCACGGCGGCATAGAGCCGGCAATGCAGCGCAAGGCGCTCGCGCCGCCGCCGCCGGGACAGCGAAAGCTCGTCCTCGCAACGAGCATCGCCGAGACCAGCGTGACGCTCGAGGGTGTACGGATCGTCGTCGACAGCGGGCTGGCCCGGCGGCCGCGTTACGACCGGGGCGCAGGCCTTACGCGGCTGGTCACCGAGCGGGCGAGCCGGGCGGCCGTCACCCAGCGCGCTGGCCGGGCCGCACGGCAAGCGCCCGGTGTCGCGATCCGCTTGTGGGAGGAGGCCGCGACCGCCTCGCTGCCCGCTCACGATCCGCCCGAAATCCTCGAAGCCGAGTTGTCGAGCCTGCTGCTCACCTGCCTGCTGTGGGGCGCAGCTCCTGCGCGTCTTCCGTTCCTCGACCCGCCTCCGGAAGCTGCGCTCGACGAGGCCCACAGGCGATTGACCAGCCTCGGCGCGATCGACGAGCAGGGGCGGGTCACGCGCCACGGGCGTTCGATTGCCGCGCTCCCGCTCGAACCGCGCCTCGCGCACATGCTGCTCGACGCGAAGGAGCGTGGGTTCGGAGCCGCCGCGGCTGACGCCGCCGTGCTACTGACCGAGCGCGGCCTCGGCGGAAACGATCCCGACCTGGAGCTGCGCTGGCGCCGTTGGCGCTCTGACCGATCCCCGCGAGCCGAGGCGGCTCGGAAGCTTGCTGCGGGATGGCGGCGAGGGCTGAACATCGAAGACACACGCATCGAGGACCGCGACCTCGGCCGATCGCTCGCTCTGGCTTTTCCGGACCGTGTGTCCCGTCGTCGGGATACGTCCGGAGAGGCATGGCAGTCGGTCGGCGGCCGGGGCTTTCGGCTCGATCCGACGTCGCCGCTCGCGCCGAGTCCGTGGTTGGCCGTGGCCGAGGTCGCCGGCCATGCCTCGGGCGCGCGCATCCTCTCCGCCGCGGCGATTGCCGAAGAGGACGTGCTTCAGCTTTTCGCCGATCGCATGGCGACCCGGCACGACGGCGACTTTGATCCGGCCACCGGCTCCGTCACGCCGACGCGCAGCCGCCGCCTTGGCGCAATCCGGCTCTCCAGCGGTCCGGACCCGTCGCCGGACCAGTCAGCGATCGAGCGGGCCTTGCTGGAGGGCGTTCGGGAGCATGGGCTAGAGCTTCTCCCGTGGGGCGACGAAGGACAGGCGTTGCGCGC
>JABFWJ010000185.1 GCA_013362295.1 Thermoleophilia bacterium | reverse complement strand
GATCCGTTCCCGCCGGCCGCGGCGGCCGGCGCCTTCGAAGCGATCCTCGGCGACGCGCTGGACACGCTCGGCGCCAGCGACGGCGTGCTGCACGGCGCCGCGCAAGCGGTTGCGACGTTCGCGGGCGCGCAGCAGCTCGCCGACAGCTACGCACGGATGGTCGAACCCGCCACCGACGCACACGCGGCGACGCGGCGCAGCTTCGACGCGGACGATCCCGCGGCGCTGATCGACCGATCGAACGACCAGGGCGCGACGATTGACGATCAGTCGGGGCGCTACAACGAAGAGGCGCCGGCCGACCTGCCCGCCGACGATCCCGGCGATCCGCCGCGCGACGACGACGGCGGGCGGCCGGACAACGAACCCGCCGTCTAGGAGGCACGATGGCCGACGACTTCGCGATCGAATGGGGGCCGGCACGGGACGAATCGATCCCGCAACGCGACGGCTCGATCGCCCGATACAAGACCTACACGTTCTGGATCGGCAAACACGGTCCGTTCACCGAACGCGTGCCGCGCGAACCGGCGTTCGACGAGCTGGAGATCAACCGTCGGGCCGAGTCGATCCGCACGCATTTGCGGAGCCTGCCGCGGTAGATGGGCCGCCGCCGTCGGGCTCCGCTCTGGTTCCTGCTCCTGGTGACGGTCGCCGGCGCGGTCGCGCTGCGTCAACTCAACGCGGCGCTCGAGCCCCCACTCGCCCGTTCGCCGGTGGCCGACCAGGTGCAGGTCGCCTTCCTCGGGTTCCTCATCCTGGTCGGCGAGCTCATTTGGAAGGGGCTCGAAGTCGCCGGCCGGGTGACGCTGACCGCGCTCGCCTGGTCGGTGAAGGCGCTGTGGATCTTCGCCTCGTCGACCTACAACGGGCTCACGGCGATCGGCGTCGTGCTGCGCGACGGGCTGAAGGCGTCGTGGGAGTTCCTGCGGACCACCTACGACACCGTCCTGAAGCCGGCGTGGACGACGTTCTGGCGCTGGTTCGACAAGTTCCGGCGCTGGCTCGATGACACGTTCGGGCCTGTCCTGAAGTTCCTTCGCGATCTGCGGGACACGCTGCTCGACTTCTGGAAGACCTACGTCCGGCCGTGGCTCGACCTGATCGACGTGACGCGCCGCGCGTTGCGCGTGCTCGGGTCGCTCGGGCTGCAGTGGGCGCGGGAACTCGATCGGCAGCTGGCCGACCTCGAGGCGCGGATCGAGCGGCCGTTCCGGCTCCTGCTCGCCAAGGTGAACGAGGTGATTAACCTCGTGAACCGCGTCGTCACGCTGGACGGGCTGTTCCAGCGGCTCGCACTCGTGCGCTCGCTCGAGCGCGATATGCGCTACGCCTGGCGCGCGGCCGTAAACTGGCGCGTCGATCCGGTGACCGACGCGCACACAGAGGAACAGCAACGGCAGCTGAACTCGCGCTCACTCAGCGAGGTGATCGGACACACGACGGCTGCGCTGGTCGATGACGCCGGACCGTACGCGGAGTGGGCTAAAGAGATGGCGACGCTGATCGGGCCGTTACATCCCTAGTCGACTGTCGCGTTCGTCGAGTGCCGCGCGCGTGCGAAGTCGGGCGTTCCAGTAGACCTTCCGCGCCCGGCCGGTGAGCAGCACCCACAGCACAGCGACGGTCATGAAGGGAGCGCCGGCGCCGACCTTCGGATCGGTGACGAGTGAGAGGACAAGGCCGAACGCGAACAGAACGCCAGGCCACTTCCGACTGAGATACCACGGCATGACGGGACGCCTCCTGTCGAGCTTGCATTCTACACCGCTTTTGAACTAGGGGCCATGGCTGAACAGACACCCGCAGAGAAGCCGGAAAACTGGCAGGAAGCCGGCCGCGGATTGTTCTCCGGCGTGGTTGACCGGCTCGTCAAACTCGACCTCGAGAAGTCCATCGCGACACTGGTCGCGGCGGTGTTCGGCCGGCTCGTTAAGTTCGCGTATACCCTCGTCGCGCCAATCGGGCTCGGCCTGGCGAAGGGGATCGCTGAGGCGGAAGACCTCGTCGCGCCACAACTCGCCGAGATCGCAGCCGCGGCAGCCAGCGACGTGTTCGGCCAGGACGTGCCGGCGTCAGCGTTCCAGAGCAAAAACAACCGCGGCGCGCGCTCACGCCCATCCGACGCCCTCGGCAAGGGTTTCATGGAGATGGTCCGGGGCCAGGTGGGCTCAATGGAACCGAGTGAGGCCGGCGCACAGCGGTTCCTCGGTTTCGCGACCAACATGGCGCTGGAGGGGTGGTGGCAGGGGTGGTTTTTTGAATACATGTCGTCGCTGATCCCGGAGATCGACGTCGGGAAGATCGAGACGTATGCGGAGCTCGACGACATTTTGGCCAACGCGCTCGGCATCGGACGACTGTCGCGGAGCGCCATCCGCCCGCTCTTCGACGCGACGGTCGTGACGCCGCTCGAGTGGAAAACCAACCTCACCTATCGGCCGAAGCTGCTCGGCGCGTCGCAAGTCGCACGCCTCGTCGCGCGCAAGCACTGGTCGAAGGAGCGCGCGCTACAGGAGCTGGCGCGCCAGGGCTACACCGACGATCGCATCGAGGCGCTGCTCCTGGAGCAACGGAAGTTCCTCTCGCAGAACGACGTCGCGCTGCTCGTCTACCGCGGCGTCTGGACGGGCGAGCAGGGGTTGCAGCACCTCCGCGATCAGGGCTGGGACGAAGACACGGCGACGGCCGCGGATCGCGTCGAAGGGGCACGCCGGATCGCGCAGCTCGAGACGAACGAAGCCAACGCGATCATCGCCGCGTATGCGAGCCGTGACATTGAGCGCGGCGAGTTCCTCTCGGCGCTGGACGCGGCCGTGAGCGTGGAGGCGGAGCGGCATCTCCTAACGGAGCTCGCTGACGTGCGGCGCGCGATGAACGTGAAGCACCTCTCGCTCGGCCAGGTCGAGCAGATGGTGAAAAGCGGCGTCCTCAGCGTCATCGACTACCGGCGCGCGGCGGAGCGCGAAGGCTACGACGACGGCGCGGTGACGGCGCTCGAGCTCCAGCTCCGGTACGAGCTGGACAAACAGAAGGATCTCGACGAGCACCGGCGGGAGCTCGCCGACGCGCGGGCCGCGGCGAAAG
>JABFWJ010000395.1 GCA_013362295.1 Thermoleophilia bacterium | reverse complement strand
GCTCGAGCGCGCGCGCGAGCAGCTTGAGCTTCGCGAACTGCACCGTCTCGTAGACGTGCCGGAAGATCCCGTGCACGTCGGCGCCCGCCTCCACGAGCTCGGCCGCGACGCGCAGCGACTTGGGCGTCGTGTTCGAGTACTGGAAGCGGCCGGTATCGGTGACGAGCCCGACATAGAGGGCCTCGGCGATCTCGGGCGTGAGCGCGACGCCGAGCTCGTGGAGGAGGTCGCGGACGATCTCTGCCGTCGACGAGGCGTCGTCGACGATCAGGTTGATCGCGCCGAACCTCGAATTGTCGTGGTGGTGGTCGACGTCGAGCACGAGCTTCGCGCGCGTGATCAGGGCCTCGTCGGGCCCGATGCGTCGCTCGTTCGCGCAGTCGACCGCGAGCAGCACGCGCTCCGCGAAGTCTTCCGGCACCTCGCGACGCACGTCGTCGAGCTCGAGGAATCCGTACTCGGCCGGCAGCGGGGCGGTTCCCGAGAGGTACATGACGACGTCCTTCCCCAGCTTCCGGAGGCCGAGGGTCATGCCGAGCAGCGAGCCGAGTGCGTCCCCGTCGGGGTTCTCGTGCGAGACGACGACAAAGCGGTCGCCGGCGCGGATCGCCTCGGCGACTTCCTTCAGGTCGGCGTCGTCACCGTGACTCTCAGCCGGTCTCTGTTGAACCGGTGTCTTCTCGAACCTGGTCATCTGCGTCCTCGGAATCGGGGGGAAGTTCCGCTGCGAGGTCGTCGATCAACTTCGTCATCCGGACGCCTCGTTCGACCGAGTCATCGTAAGCGAATGTCAGCGTGGGCGTTCGCCGGAGGCTGAGCTGGCGGTTGATCTTCGCCTGCAGGACGCCCCGTGCGGACTCGAGCCCGGCGAGGGTCGCCTGACGCTTCTTCTCGCTGCCGAGGACGGACACGAAGACGCGCGCCTCGCCGAGGTCCGGCGTGACCACGACACCGGTCACCGTGACGATGCCGATGCGCGGGTCCTTGAGCTCGCCGAGGCCCTCCGCGATCACCTCGCGGACCGACTCGTTGACCCGGCGCATGCGGTCGGTCACGGCGGGGAATTTAGAGGCTATCCTCCGGCGAGACGAGCAGCCGGTCGCAGCGGACGAGCACCCAGTCACCCGAGGCGAGCCAGCGCTCCGCGCCGTCGGCGAGGCCGTCGGCCTCGTGTGCGGAGCGTGCGACGCACGCGATCGTCAGCGCCGCGCGCTGCCAGAGGTCGTGGTGGTCGACCTCCGCCACCGCGGCGCCGAACCGGTTGCGCAGGTTGTCCTTCGCCGAGCGGACGAAGTGGCGCTTGCCCTTCAGCGACGCCGCGTCGGGAAAGTGGAGCTCGACCGTGAGGATCGCGACGTAGCCGGAGGCCAAGCGCTACGTAGCGGTGTCGCTGCCCGGTGCCTCGTCGAGCGAGGTGCGCTCGACCTCGCGCGTCTCGAAGACCTCGAACACGTCGCCTTCGCGCAGATCGTTGAAGCCGTCGAGCAGGATGCCGCACTCGAAGCCCTCGGTCACCTCGCGGACGTCGTCCTTGAAGCGCTTGAGCGCCGCAACGGTCGTCTCGTGGATGCGCGTGCCCTCACGGAAGATCCGGACGCTCGCGTTGCGGCGGACGATGCCGCTCGTGACCATGCACCCGGCGATCGTGCCGAGCCGCGAGACCTTGAACAGCGCACGCACCTCGACCTCGCCGATGATCGCCTCGGTCTCGACCGGCGAGAGCATGCCGACCAGCGCCTGCTCGATCTCCTCGGTCAGCTGGTAGATGACGCGGTAGAGGCGGATCTCGACGCCCGCGCGCTCCGCGACGGAGCGCACCTCGGCGGAGGGCCGCACGTTGAACCCGACGACCATGCCGCTCGACGCCGCAGCGAGGTTGATGTCGTTCTCCGTGATCGCGCCGACGCCGGTGTGGATCACGTTGACCCGCACCTCGGGATGCTGGATCTTGCCGAGCTCCGAGACGATCGCCTCGACGGAACCCTGCACGTCGCCCTTGATCACGATGTTCAGGTCCTGCACGCCGCCGGACTGCATCTGCTCGAAGAGCTTGTCGAGCGAGATGCCCCCGCCGCGAGCCTGCTTCGCCATCGCCTCGCGGCGCAGGCGCTCGCCGCGCTGCTGTGCGAGCTCGCGGGCCCGCCGCTCGTTCTCGACGACGCGTCCGAGCTCGCCGGCGGGCGGCGGCTTGTCGAAGCCGAGGATCTCGACGGGCTCGCCCGGACGGGCATCCGTGATGCGCTCGCCGCGGTAGTCGTAGAGCGCGCGCACGCGGCCCCAGGCGTCGCCGGCGACGATCGCGTCGCCGACCTTGATCGTGCCGCGGTGGATGAGCATCGTCGCGACGGGGCCGCGGCCGATGTCGAGCCGCGACGCGATGATCGGGCCGGACGCGTCCGTGCTCGGGTTCGCGCGCAGGTCGAGCTCGGCGTCGGCGACGAGCAGGATGCGCTCGAGCAGATCGTCGAGGTTCTCTCCCTGCTTCGCAGACACGCGGGCGACCTGCACCTCGCCGCCCCACTCCTCGGGCTGCAGGCCCTCGGTCGCGAGCTCGCCGAGCACGCGGTCCGGATTCGCGTCCGGGAGGTCGATCTTGTTGACGGCGACGACGATCGGGACGTCTGCGGCGCGCGCGTGGGAGATCGACTCCTTCGTCTGCGGCATCACACCGTCGTCTGCCGCGACCACGAGGACCGCGATGTCGGTCACCTTCGCGCCGCGGGCGCGCATGGCGGTGAACGCTTCGTGGCCCGGCGTGTCGAGGAACGTGATGCGCCGGCCGTCGTGGTCTGCCTGGTAGGCGCCGATGTGCTGCGTGATGCCGCCGGCCTCCGTCGCGACGACGGACGTCTTGCGGATCGCGTCGAGGAGCGTCGTCTTGCCGTGGTCGACATGGCCCATGATCGTGACCACCGGTGGCCGCGCCTCGAGTGTCTCCTCCGCGTCCTCGTAGACCTCGGGCTCGACGTCGTCGTCGTCGGCGTGCTTGATCGTCACCTCTCTTTCGAGCTCGGCAGCGATCAACTGGACCTCGTCGTCGGAGAGCGACTGCGTCGCCGTCTTCATCGTCCCGAGGCCCATCAGGAGCTTGATGATCTGCGGCATC